>CAIXEV010000499.1 GCA_903918555.1 uncultured bacterium
AGACCCCGTCGATCGACGGCATCACCGCCTCGGGCGACAACATCTCCGTCGAGCACAACGACGGCAAGGTCTACCGCGTGAAGCCGCGCGCGAACGAGGCCGTCAACAAGTGGTGGATCACCGACGAGGTGCGCTACGGCTGGAAGTTCGTCCACTCCGACGAGCGCCTCGCGATGCCTGCGGTCAAGGGCCGCGACGCGTTCGATCCGCTCAAGCCGATCGAGGCGTGGCAGGCCGCCATCGCCGCGGTCGACAGCGCGATGGTCTCGCTGCGCACCGTCGCGAAGAAGCACCTCGCGCTCCTCGTGAGCCCGATGCTTTCGTGCGAGGACGCGTTCCATCTCGCGCGCTACGCGCTGTCGGTCGACCCCGACGCGCTGCTCGCGGTCGGTCCGGTGCCGGTCAACGGCCAGGACAAGACCTTCCCCGGCGGCTTCACGATTCGCGCCGAGAAGGCGCCGAACGCGCGCGGCGTGCGCCGCGTCCTCGAGGCGCTCGCGGGCGGCAAGCCCGTCGCCAACGCGCAGGGCTTCGAGCAGGCGCTCGCGAGCGGCCAGTACGGCGCTGCGATCGTCACGGGCAACTATCCAAGCAACTGGGTCACGCCGTCGATGGCGTCGGCGCTGAAGGGCGTCGGCACCGTCGTGGCGATCGACACGCTGCCGAACGCCGTCACCGCGATGGCGACCGTCGTGCTGCCGGGCGCTGTGTGGGTCGAGAAGGCCGGCTCGTTCGAGAACGCTGCCAACCGGCTGCAGGGCTTCGAGCAGGCCATCGAGCCGGTCGAGTTCGCCAAGAGCGAGGCGCAGATCGCGCTTCACCTCGCGGCTGCTCATGCGGGCAAGCCTGCGGCCAACTACGACGCCGCGTCGACCCGCGCCGAGATGGCGAAGGTCGCGGGACTCGAGTCGATGACGAGCGCGCACCACGCGCCCGAGCAGGCCGAGACGCTCGAGAGCGACATGGTGATGGTCGAGATCTGAGCGCTCGGGGCTCGAGGTGCCTGGGGGCTTGAGGTGCCTGGGGGCTCGAGGTGCCTGGGGGCTCGAGGTGCCTGGGGGCTCGAGGTGCCTGGCACGTGACGCTCAGTGCCAGGCACTGGACGGCACGTGCCGTGCACAGAGCGCCATCTCGGTAAGTCCAGTCTCCTCAAGTGTTTGCATTGAAATCGCGTCGGTGCCTGGCACGTGCCGCTCTGTGCCGGGCACTGGACGGCACGTGCCGTGCGCGCGTCGGGATCCCGTACTCTCCAAGCCCAAGCAAGCCGCCGCAGCGGCGAGCGACCAATCATGCTCCCCCAGCGCGCCGACATCCGTGAGGTTTGGACACAGGCCTGGCCCACGGTCATCACGATGCTCAGCTACACGCTGATGCAGTTCGTCGACAGCCTGATGGTGTCGGTGCTCGGCCCGCTCGAGGTCGCGGCGCAGGGCAACGGCGGCTCGTGGAGCTGGGTGCCGATCTCCTTCGGCTTCGGCATCCTCTCGCTCGTCAACACGCTCGTCGCGCAGCGCGTCGGCGCGGGCCGCCTCGACGAGATCGGCCGCTACGGATGGGCCGGCCTCTGGCTCGCGGGCGGCTACTGGCTCTTCATCCTGATCCCGTTCGCGCTCGTCATCGGCCCGCTGTTCGCTGCGATGGGCCACGAACCGCGCCTCCTCGAGATGGAGACCGACTACGCGCGGATCCTCCTCTGCGCCGGCATCGTCACCGTCGGGGCGAAGGCGCTCGCGAACTTCTTCTTCGGCCTGCAGCGCCCCAAGATCGTCACCGTCGCCGCCATCGCCGGCAACATCACCAACATCGTCGCCAACTATGTCTTCATCTACGGCCAGCGCGGGCTGCCCGAGCTCGGGCTGCCCGGCATCCCCGGCGCGCCCGAACTCGGCGTGATGGGCGCGGCCGTCGGCACCGCGATCGGCACCGCGGTCGAGGCGTTCATTCCGCTGGTCGTGTTCCTCTCGCGCCGGCTCGACGCGATCTACGAGATCCGCCGCGCGTGGCGCCCCGACTTCGCGGCGATCCGCGACATCCTCCGCCTCGGCTGGGCCGCAGGGCTTCACTTCGGCAACGAGATGGTGTGCTGGGCGATCTTCATGACCGTCCTGGCCGGCAGCTTCGGCAGCGCGCACATGACGGCGGGCTGGGCCGTGATGCGCTTCGTGCACATGTCGTTCATGCCCGCGGTCGGACTGTCGACCGCCGCGACGAGCCTCGTCGGCAAGCACATCGGCGAAGGCGACCTCCCGCGCGCCGGGCGATCCGCGCACGCCGCTGTGTTCCTCGCGGTCGTGTGGATGACCTGCTGCGCGATCGTCTTCGTCATCTTCCGCAACGAACTCACCTCGGTGTTCGTCGACGACGGAGCGCCGGCCGATCTCGCCTCGCAGATCCGCCGCATCGGCGCCGAACTCTTCATCTGCGCCGCGATCTTCCAGACGCTCGACGCGATCGGCATCGTCTACACGGGTGCCCTCCGCGGCGCCGGCGACACGATCTTCCCCGGCATCCTCACCGTCGTGCTCTCGTGGACGGTGATCGTCGGCGGCGGCCACCTCATGGTTCGCTTCTTTCCGCAGCTCGAGGCGACCGGCCCCTGGATCGCCGCGACCGCCTACATCGCGATCCTCGGCGTCGTGCTTGCGATCCGCTTCGAGCGCGGCGCATGGAAGCGCGTGCATCTCCTCGACGGCCCGCGCGGCGCGAACTGACTCACGAAGCCGCGGAGACCGCGCCGATGCGGACGGTCACATCCTCGGCCTGATGGACGAGCGCGCGCGCAGCCGCGCCGGGCTCGGGAATCCCCGCCGCGCCGAGCAGTCCCGCGTCCACCTCGCGCAGCACGCCGGTCCGAACGCGATACGGGTTGTGCCGCACGCACGCGTAGGTGAGCCTCCCGCGCCGCGTCGCGAACAGCGCGTACCGCTCGATGAGAAAGTGCTCGAGCGTTCCAGGCGCAGCCTCCGCGAACGGCGCGCGCGACGCGAACTCCGCCGTCACCAGCGACCGTGCGGGCGCAGGCTGCGGCCACAGCCGCGTGCTCTCCGCGCGGCGCACCTCGGTTCCGTCGTCGCGGACCTCGCGCTCGTACTGCATGCGCGCCTTGAAGTACGGCAGCCCGTACATGCCGCGCGCGACCCTCACCGCGAGCGTGCTCTCCGCCTCGAGGCTGAAGAACCACACCGCGGGAACCGGCTCCGCGACGCCGCGCCGGCGCACATAGGTGCGCACATTCGTCTCGAGCGTGCGCGCGGTGCCCGGAATCGGCGGCAGCCACACCGAGCGGATGCCCGTCATGCGGAACGGCACGAGCGCGACATACGCCTTGCCCTCGAAGAGATCCGGCTCGAGCTCGGGCGGAAGGAGGCGCTCGAGCGCCGCCGGATCGACCTCCCAGTGCACGAAGACGAGGTCGCGCCAGGTCTGCCAGAAGATCTGTCGGAAGGCGGGTTGCGGCTGCATAGAGGGCGGCGGGGCGGCGCCCGCGGTGCGCGAGTGTAGCCACGGCGGTTATAGGGCGCGCACCGCGCCACGCTGTATGCAGTCGCCGCCGCAGCGGATACACTCGCCCCCCTTCGCCGCTTCTCGGGACGGTTTCCGTTGGAGCGCGCGATCATTCCCGGAAGTACACGACGATGAGCGGACTCGACACGGTGATCGGTGGCAAGGCTGGCAACCCCGAGCAGGTCAAGAAGTGCCTCGCCGAGGCCGCGCGCCTCGAGAAGGCGGGCGACCGCGCTGCCGCCGTGCGCGAACTTCGCACCGCGCACGAGCTCAGCGACGACCCGAGCGTCACCTTCCAGCTCGCCTACATGCTCGACCTCCTCGGCGAGGAGAGCGAGGCGGTCGCGCTCTACACCGACATCACCAACTGCCGCAAGCCGCACATCAATGCGCTTGTGAACCTCGCCGTCATCTGCGAAGACCGCGGCGAACTCGGCCGCGCCGAGCGCCTGCTCCGCCAGGTCGTCGAGACCGATCCGAACCACGCGCGCGGCCGTCTCTTCCTCAAGGATGTGATGGCGAGCAAGGACATGCAGGTCGAGACCGAGGCGAGCTTCATCGGCCCGTCGAGCGCGATCCTCGACACGCCCGTCACCGACTTCGAGCTCTCGGTTCGCGCGCGCAACTGCCTCAAGAAGATGCAGATCCGCACGCTCGGCGACCTCCTCAAGATCACCGAGGCCGAGCTCCTCAGCTACAAGAACTTCGGCGAGCAGTCGCTCGTCGAGATCAAGGCCATGCTCTCGCAGAAGGGCCTGCGCCTCGGCCAGAACCTCGAGGGCGGCGGCCGCGGCGGCATCCGCAAGGACATCCTCGACGAGCTCAAGGCGATCGTCCCCGAGACCACGCTCAACAAGCCGATCTCGTCGCTCGAGCTCTCCGTGCGCGCCCGCAAGGCCCTCCAGCTCCTGAACATCGCGTCGATCGGCGAGCTCGCCTCGCGCACCGAGGCCGAGCTCATGGGCGTGAAGAACTTCGGCGCCACCAGCCTTCACGAGATCCGCGAGCGCCTCGCCCAGCACGGCCTGACGCTCCGCCAGTTGAGCTGATTCGTTCGCCTGCAGACGCTCGCGCGTCGGCTGCGCCCTGGGTAGGATTGCCGCGCACTCGTCTCAGCGGAGGATCGCTGCATGGACTCGCAGACCTTCGAACGCCGTCGCCGTTTCGTCGTGCTCGCGTCCGCCGTGGCTGCTGCCAGCGCGGTGGGCGGCATCGTCTCCTGTCAGCAGCCGCAGGGAATGCGCCCCGCGCCCGGCACGCAGGGCGGCACGCGTTCGACGACAGGCGGCGCGAACGGTGCTCGGACAGAGACGCCGTCCGGCGCGCAGAAGACCGAGCCCGGCGACGCAAAGCCGAAGCCGGCGCCCGGCAAGCCCAAGCCGCAGCCAGTCGAGCGACCGGCGCCGCCTTCGAGCGAGCCATCGATCCGCATCAAGACGGGGAGCCTTCCGAAGCCGGCGCCCAAGATCGAGATCCGCGGTCCGGGCGCACAGATCTGGATCGTCGAGCCGGGATCGGGCCGGCCCGGCACCATCGCCGAATCGCCCGTCGAGTTCGCGTGGACCGCCGACGGCTGGCGCGTCACCGAGTCGGCGCGCTCGCGTGATCCGCGTGTCGTCGCGGTGCCGGCGCGCGCGACGCTCCAGATCTCCGCGCTCAGCGGCGAGCCGCAGCAGCTCACGGCGCTCGGCAGCACCTGGCCCGGCGTGATCCGTCTGGTGCCGCAGCCCGATGACGCGAACGAGCCGGTCGATGTCGTCCACGATGTGCCGATGGAGGAGTACCTCCCCGGCGTGATCGCGAAGGAGCTCTTCAACGGCTGGGGCGTGTCCACGCACCGCGCGCAGGCCGTCGCCGCGCGAAGCTGGGCGCTCTGCGAGATGGAGATGTGGCGCACGCGCCGCCACTTCGACGCGGTCGCAGGCGAGCAGGGGCAGGCGTGGATCGGCGCGACGGCGCACAAGCGCAGCCTCGACGCCGTCGCCGCGACGCGCGGGCAGATGCTCGTCTTCGCGTCGCGCGTGGTGCCCGCGTACTACTCGAGCTGCTGCGGCGGCGCACGCGCGGCCGCGCGCGACGCGATCTCGACCTCGATCGTGAACGACATCGCGCCGCTCGCGGTCTCGGGCTCCGACGGCCGCGACTGCTGCTCGTGGAGCCCGACCTACCGGTGGCAACTTGCGTTCGATGCCGCGACCGTCGCGCGCACGCTGCCCGCGTGGGCGCGCGCCGAGGGCTACGCGTCGCTCTTCAAGGTCGAGGGCATCCGCCGCGTCGACATCTCCGAGCGCAACAAGGCCGGGCGACCCGTCGTCTTCACCATCACCGACGCGAAGGGCGCGCCGTTCCAGGTGCTCGCCGAGCGCCTGCGCTGGGCGCTCAACGCCGATCCGCGCGACCCGCAGAACCTCCGTCCCGCGAAGGAGCGCGTGAAGAGCGCGTTCTTCGAGCCGTTCCTGAAGGGGAACGAGCTCGTGCTCTCCGGCCGCGGCCACGGCCACGGCGTCGGCATGTGCCAGTACGGCGCCGAGGCGATGGCGAAGAAGGGCGCGAAGATGGACGCGATCCTCACGCGCTACTACCCCGGCGCGACCATCGTGAAGTCGTACGCGTAGCCCGCGGCGCCGCGCGTTCGCGCGTTCGTGGCGGTCGTCTGTTCCGCTACATTCCGCGCATGGCGATTCAGCATCCAGGCCGTCGGCTTCGTGACGCAATGGCGCGAGGCACCGTGTTCGTCCCAGGCGCCTTCAACGCGCTCGCCGCGCGCGCCGTCGCGCGTGCGGGCTTCGACGCGACCTACATCTCGGGCGGCGCCACCGCGAATGTCGCGGGCTACCCCGACATCGGCCTCATCACGCTCACCGAGATGTGCCGCACGATCCGCGAGATCAGCGACGCGTCGGGCCTGCCCGTCATCGCCGACGCCGACACCGGCTACGGCGAGGTCGAGTGCTGCGTGCGGACGGTGGTCGAGTACGAGCGCGCGGGCGCGGCGGCGCTCCATCTCGAGGACCAGGTGTTCCCCAAGCGCTGCGGCCACCTCGACGGCAAGGACCTCGTGTCCGCGCAGGCGATGGCCGACAAGGTCGCCGCGATGGCCGAGCACCGCATCTCGAGCGACTTCGTCATCATCGCGCGCACCGATGCGCGGCATGTGACGGGCTTCGACGACATGGTCGCGCGCGCAAACCTCTATCGCAAGGCGGGCGCCGATGTGATCTTCCCCGAGGGCCTGCACGACGGCGACGAGTTCGCGCGCTTCATGAAGGCCTCGCCCGGCGCGACGCTTGCGAACATGACCGAGTTCGGCAAGACCAAGCACCTCACGCGCGACGAGTTCCGCGCGCTCGGCGTGTCGATCGTGATCTACCCGCTCTCGCTCATGCGCATGGCGATGAAGGCGGTCGACGAAGGCCTCGCGGCGCTCGCGAAGGACGGCGGCTTCGAGCCGTCGCTCGCGCGCATGCAGTCGCGCAAGGAGCTCTACGAGCTGCTCTCGTACACGCCGGGCAAGGAGTGGGACTTCCCGCGCGGCTGAGCGGGCGTCACAAGCCGTCGAAGGAGAAGCCGATGGCGCCCTGGTACGAGAACCAGAACCAGATGACCGCGCCAAGCGCAACGAGCGCCGCCACGAGCACGGCGATCGCGACGCCGAGTCCGCGTCGGCCCTGTTCGGGGAACGACGGCGGAAGCGGCCGCAGCGACACGACGGCGTAGGCGCCGGTCCACCAGTTGGTGACCTTCACGCGCGGCCGCTTGAGCAGCTGCGCATCGGGCGGGCGCATCGCGGGCGCGGTCGGCGGCGTCGTCGCGTCCTTGCGCAGCGTCTGCGCCAGGAACGCGGCCTCCTCGCTCGGCTTCTCCATCTCGCCGCCGCCGCCCATCGACGGCAGGTCGGCCGGGCGCACCGCCGCGGGGTCGCAGCCGAGCAGCGCGCGGTCGAGGTCGGCGAGCATCTCCTCGGCGTCGCGGTAGCGGCGCTCGAAGTCGGCCATCGCGCGGCGCGCGATCCACTGGAGGCACGCCGGGCTCTTCTTCTTGAAGCTGCTCAGCACGCCGTGCGCGGGGAAGGTGCCCTCGAGCGCGAAGTAGAGCACGGCTCCGGCGCCGTAGAGATCGAAGCGCGCCGCGTCGACCTCCGACACGCGCGCGCCGCGCAGCGCCTGGCGCACGAGCTCGGGGTCGCGGAAATACTCGGTTCCGTGCGTGGTCAGCGTCATGTGCGACGCAAGCGGCGTCACGAGCCCGAGGTCGACGAGCGTGGCGCGGCCCTCGTGCACGATCGCGTTCTCAGGCTTGATGTCCTTGTGCCAGAGGCCGGCGTCGTGCCAGTCGCGCAGCGTGGCGACGATGTCGCGCACGAGCGACGCGATGAGCACGAGCCGCTCGCGGTCGAGGCCGGCGTTGCCTGGGCCTTCATGGCCAGAACCCCCATGGCCAGAACCCCCATGGCCAGAACCCCCATGGCCAGAACCCCCATGGCCTGAAGCATCGTCGCCCGCCGCCTCGTGCATGCTGCGCACGAAGCGGCCGAGGTCGATGCCCTCGTAGTAGCGCATCACATAGTGGAAGCGCCGCTCCGAGGCCTCGTGATCGAGCACGAGCCCGAGCTTGCGCGCGGCGTCGAGCGAGCGGCCCTCGCGCAGCATCTCGGCCGCGTGCGTGCCTTCGTCGAAGTCGAAGCTCTTGATGACCACGAATCCGCTTGGAAACTTGAGCTTTCGGCGCGTGCGCACATCGGGCTCCGCGACGAAGAGCCGCGCGCCCGAGCCGCCGCGCGCGAGTTCGCGCAGCACGGTGTAGCCGGGAAACTCGGCGGGGGAGTTGCGCTTCTCGTTCTCGTCGCCAAGCGCCACGCGCATGCGCGTGCCGACATGCCCGACGAGCGCGGAGAGGCCGAGGAGTTCAAGCGGCCGCAGCGCGACCGCGCATCCGAGCGACTTGAGCGCCACCACGCTCTCGTGGCCCGAGGCCTCGAGCGCCTCGAGCGCGCTGCCTGGGCGGAGGATGACGAGGCGGCCGAGCGCGACGGGCAGCAGCACGAGCGCCACGATCGCGCCGCCGACGAACCTCACGAGATCGGTGAGCAGCCGGCTCAGCGTGAGGCCGACATGCTTGAGGAGCACCGTGGTGAGGATGCCGAGCTTGCCGAAGATGATGCCGACCGCGACCAGCGCAACGCTCGCCGCGATCATGCCGATGATCAGGATCAGCCACTCAAGTCCCTGCACGCCCACCGCCTCCGGGGCCCGCGCGCCGCCGCGCAGCGTCGCGCTCCGCGATGTCGCGGGCGACGAGCTCCTCCTGCGCGCGCCAGATCTCGCCGAGCGCGTCGTCGAAGCCGGCGTCGTCGTCGGCGAGGCCGGCGCGGCTCGGCTCCGAGCGCTCGTCGTCGGTGTAGCTCCACTGCTCGATCGCGACCGAGAGTTCCTCGCGCAGCGCCTCGCGCACGCGCTGGCAGTGGCGCGTCACGGTCGGCTCGCTCACGCCGAGCAGCTCGCCGATCTCGCGGCCCTGCTTCGACTCGAGCACCCGCATGCGGTACGCCTCGAAATGCACGAACTCCGCGCGCTTCTGCGCGGCGCGGATCGCGGCGTGCACCTTCGCGGCCATCACGCGGCGCTCGTACTCGTCGTCGGGCTGCGAGACGCGCGCCTCGCCCATCCACGCATCGTCGAGGCTTGTGCCGCGCTTGCCGCTGCCGCGCTTCTGCGCGAAGCGGCGGTCCATCTCGTCGCCGAGCACATGCTTGGCGATCGCGAGGAGCCAGGTCGAGAACCGCACGCCGCGCTGCGGGTCGAAGCGGTCAATCGAGTCGGAGAGCGCCGCGAGCGTGTCCTGCGTGAGGTCGCGCAGCGTCTCCTCGCCGAGGCGTCCGTTGCCCCAGCGCGCGAGCGTCCCGCGGATCACGGGTCCGAATGCTTCCCAAAGCTCGAACCACGCGCGTTCGTCGCGCGCGCGGAGCCTGCGGAGGAAGGCGGTGTCGACCTGATGCATGAGCGGGATTGTGGCCATGGCCGACGCGTTTTGGAGCGTCGAGCGTCGATTTTCACCACACTCGTCGGTTCACGACCCCGAGCCGTCCGCCGGAGGCTTGCGTGCGGGCCTCTTCGGAAGCGGGGGGGCTTCCTTCGGTGACAGCATCTCGAAATCGAAGACGCCCGTCTTTTTGTTCCGCACCCACTTGAGCACCAGCTCGCGCGGTTCGAGGCCGCGGGTCGTCAGCACCGGCGGCGTGGGGTGCTGCGTCTCGAGTTTCCGGTCAGCCGAAGTCGTCCCCTTCGCCCGCTTGGGGGGGATCAGGTCGAAGACGGGCTTGGTCTTCGCGAGGTCGTCCTGGGGGATGTCGAGGATCGCGTCGGTGGCGGTCAGGGTCTCGGTCCTGCCGTGGACGGTGATCTCGATCGAGAAGTTCCGCTCGCGCAGCTGTGAGACGAGGTCGTCGAGGCTCTCGACCGCCGCGCCCTCGCGGGAGAGGAAGCGCAGGCCTTCCGCGAGGAAACCGATGCGCGCCGCGGCCGCGCTGAAGGCGGACGGCCTCATCTTCGACGCCCACTCGCGCCAGGCGCGCTCGAAGCTGGCGACATCGTTGGTCCCGAACGCCTGCACGAACGCGCGTTCGCTCGGCATGCCGCTGTGGAGGAGGCGGAGGTAGCCCTCGAACGGCTGCTGGTAGCGGCCGCCATCGGCCCAGCCGAGGTACTGCACCATCGACCACGACTGCACATACTGAACCGACGCGTTGCCCCCGCGGACATTCGCGTTCCACTGGTCGCTCGACATCGTGAGAAGCCGCACGAAATCGACGGTGGTGCCCGTCTCGATCGCCTTCTTCACCGCAGCGACGGCGCCGGTGCTCGCCTGGCCGACGATCACGCGGCCGTCGACCACGATCGCCTCGCCGAAGAATTCGGCGAGCCCCTCGTTGACCCACGGCGGCAGCGTGCCTGCGAAGCGGCTGTGCGCGTACTGGTGGAAGCCCTCGTGCTGCACGACATGGAGGACACGCGTGCGCGGCAGCTGCTCGGTGAAGAAGGCAAGCGCCGCGCCGGCGGGCGAGATGAAGAACATGCCGCCGCTGCCGGTGCCGTTCACGCCGTAGCGGTTGCGCAGCACATTGAGGTAGTCGGACTCGCGCGCGAACATCAGCACGAACGGCACCTCGGGCGCCTGCTGCGGGATGCCGGCGAGCCGGCGCGCGTACTCCTCGTACATCAGGTCGAGGTGCGAGGCGTAGAGCTTGGTCTCGTCCGGATCGAGGTCGCTCAGGATGCGGTAGTGCTTGGAGCGCACCTCGCGGCCGGCCTTGGCGAACCAGTCGGCGCCGGCCCTGGGAGTCGGGGTGTCCTGGGCGTTCGCGGGCGCTGCGGCGCCGATCAGCAGCCAGAGCAGGAGGGGCACGACCGAGAGCAGGCGCGGGCGGGGCATCAGGGTTCGAATTCTCGCTGATTTCATGGCGTTCACATGCCTGAGGTACGCAGACTTCGGGGCGGGGATGTGGTGCAGGACTCTCCAGGCAAACAACCTTGGTTGATAACCCGCCTGGAGCGCCAAATGCGTGGCCGAAGGCGCGTTTCGTGCCGTCCGGCTTGAGATCGACCGCTCATTTTCGACTTTTTCGCACCCTCCTCCTCGCTTCAATCCATTCCTGAGTGACAATCGTCTCGGTTGGCGCAAGCCGACCGACAGGCGATTTAGGGACCGCCTGTCATATTCGCAAGCCTTCGGGTTGAGGGACCTGAAGGCGGGCGGAGGTAAAAAGGGACGGTGTTTCGCCGCTAGAGCGAAACGCCTGTGAACGGCGGAAAGGGAACCTGCCGCTCACACGCACACGCTCGAGGACGCTCGGGCGTGTTGCCTTTTTGGGAGCGGCCGCCGCTGCGGCGGCGGCCTTTGGTACTAGAAGCGCGAAAGGCAAACTCCGCCGCTGCGGCGGCGGCCTTTGGTACTAGAAGCGCGAAAGGCAAACTCCGCCGCTGCGGCGGCGGCCTTTGGTACTAGAAGCGCGGGGGGGC
>CAIXEV010000500.1 GCA_903918555.1 uncultured bacterium
CCACGCGGGTCCCCGAGCGCGCCGCGCCCGAGCCGCGCCTCCTCGACGCCGAGCGGCGTCACGAGCACGACCTCGCCGCCGAGCGCGTCGGAGACGGCCAGGCGGTCGCCGATCCATGCGATGCCGGCCGGGCGCATCGATGTGTTCCGCACGAGAAGCTTCCACTCCTCGCTGCGCGGCGCGGATCCGTCGGCGGGCACCGGGGCTTCACGACCGACCCAGATGGAGCCGGCGGAGTCCGCGACCGCGATCGTTCCATCGGCGGCCACCGCGACATCGATCACGGAGTCGACATTGATCCGATACGCCGTGACGACCGGCGCCTCCTGGTCCAGACGCGAGATGCGCAGCAGCTGCCCGCCTTCGACTGCGTCCGGCACGCAGACGATGAGATCGGCGCCATCGAAGGCCACCGCGCAGGCGCCCGCAAGGTTTGCAAGCGTCGTGCGGTAGTCGCCGCCCTTTGGGCAGGTCGGCGTCGATCCCGACTGCGCGGGCGTTCCCACTGCGGCTCCAGCGAAGGCAAGAAGCGACGCAATCGCGACGCCCATCGGACGCTTACGCAACGCACACAATCGATCGAATCGAAGGGTCACGGCGCGGAGTGTATCGCTCGACCCACGCTGCAGTTGCTACCTTCCGCGACCATGCACGGAGATCACCATTCGAGCCACGCAGCGCCCGGCCCCGTGGCGCAACTGCCCAAGGCAATCGCCATCGCGGGAACGCTCGCGGTCGCGGCCGGTCTCTTCCTCGCGCCGCACACGCCGGCCGACGCGCCGAAGGCCGAGAAGGCGCTGCACGCGCTCTGGTGGATCGGCGTGCTGCCGTTCGCGGCGCTCCTCGGCGCGATCGCCGTGTTTCCGCTGATTCCGAAGATCGCCCACTGGTGGCACTCGAACCTGAACCGCTACCTCGTGTCGCTCGTGGTGGCCGGGCTGGCGCTTGCGTACCTCTTCGCGACCAGCGGCGCGACGGCGGTCGGCGACGCGCTTCATCACGCGGTTCCCGACGAATATGTGCCGTTCATGTCGCTCCTCTTCGCGCTCTATGTGATCGCGGGCGGCCTGCGCATCGAGACGCCCTTCGACGGACGGCCGAAGGAGAACCTGACCATCCTCCTCGTCGGCGCGCTCATCGCAAGCTTCGTCGGCACGACCGGCGCCGCGATGGTGCTGATCCGGCCGCTCCTCGAGTCGATCCGCGAGCGCAAGTACAAGGCGCACTCGGTCGTCTTCTTCATCTTCATCGTGTGCAACTGCGGCGGCTGCCTCCTGCCGATCGGCGATCCGCCGCTCTTCATGGGCTACCTGCGCGGCGTGCCGTTCCTCTGGACGATGTCGCTCTGGAAGGAGTGGATCATCGTCAACGGACTCCTGCTCGTCGCGTACTTCGCCATCGACACGGTGCTCTTCAAGAAGGAGCGGCTCGCGGTCCAGCGGTCGGACACCCACCGCCGCTTCGCGCTCGAGGGCGCGGTGAACATCCCGCTGCTTGCGCTCGCGATCGCGGCCGTCGCGCTGCTCGTCCCGGGCAAGGCGCTCCTCGGCACCGCGTGGATGGTGCCGAACTTCCTGCGCGAGGGCGTGCTGTTTGGCCTCGCGGGGCTGAGCTGGCTGCTCACCAAGCGCAGCGTGCGCACGGCGAACCGCTTCGAGTTCGGCGCGATCCTCGAGGTCGCGGCGATCTTCATCGGCATCTTCATCTCGATGCAGATCCCGCTCGAGGTGCTCAAGGTCGAGGGCGCGAAGCTCGGAATCGAGTCGCCGTTCGCCTTCTACTGGATCACGGGCGCGCTCTCGAGCTTCCTCGACAACGCGCCGACCTATGTCGTGTTCTTCGAGATCGCGAAGATCATGCCGTTCGTGCCCGACGAGGCGTATGTGACGCTTGCGGACGGCCAGGTGCGCGCGGATCTCCTGACCGCGGTGTCGCTCGGCGCGGTGTTCATGGGCGCGAACACCTACATCGGCAACGGCCCCAACTTCATGGTGAAGGCGATCGCGGAAAGCGAAGGCGTCAAGATGCCGAGCTTCTTCGGCTACATGGCGTGGTCGGTGGGAATCCTGATCCCGCTGCTCGCGCTGGCCCAGATCGTCTTCCCGTGACTTGAGCGGCGGCTGCTTGCGGCAGCCGCCTTTGGCGGTCGAGCCGCGGAGTGAATCCGCGGCCCTGTGGTCTCAACCGGTCATTGCAACGCCTTTCGGGTCTGATGACCCGCACGAAAGGTGGATTGCATGCACTCGGGCAAGCGCAAGAGACTCACGCACAGCCAGAGCCGCGACCTGTGGCGTCGCTGGCGGGAGGGCCAGACCCTCACCGAGATCGCTGCGGCGCTCTCGGTTCCGACCGTGTCGGTGTTCGCGACGATCCGCCGGTCCGGCGGATACTCGCCGCCCGAGCGGACGCGCGCGGAGCGCGCGCTCGGCCCCGACGAGCGCGAGGAGATCTCGCGCGGCCTCTCGGCGGGCGACTCGATCCGCGCGATCGCCGCACGGATCGGAAGGCCCCCGTCGACGGTCAGCCGCGAGGTCTCGAGAAACGGCGGGCGGCAGCGGTACCGGGCCACGGACGCCGACAAGGCCGCGTGGACGCGCGCGAGGCGGCCGAAGGAATGCCTGCTGGCGCAGCAGCCGGCGCTGTGCGCGGCCGTCGCCGGGAAGCTTGCCGAGGACTGGTCGCCCGAGCAGATCTCGGGTTGGCTCAGGCGCGAGTTCGGGGATGATGCGTCGATGCGGGTTTCACACGAGACGATCTACAAGAGCCTGTTCGTGCAGGCGCGCGGCGTCCTGAAGAAGGAGCTGGTGCGCCACCTCCGCTCGGGCCGCCTGATGCGGCGCTCGCTGCACGCGACGCTCAAGGGCCGCGGACGCGGCACGATCAGGGACGCGGTGCCGATCAGCGAGCGTCCGCCGGAGGCGGAGGACCGCGCGGTGCCGGGCCACTGGGAGGGCGACCTGCTGGCGGGATCGGGCAACACGTACATCGCGACGCTGGTCGAGCGGCAGTCGCGCTTCACGATCCTCGTGAAGGTGAGGTCGAAGGAGACCGCGGTGGTCGTGAAGGCGCTCGAGCAGCGGGTGCGGACGCTGCCTGCGCAGCTGAAGAAGACGCTGACGTGGGACCGCGGCTCGGAGATGATGTCGCACGCGGACTTCGAGGTCGCGACGGACGTGAAGGTGTACTTCTGCGACCCGCAGAGCCCGTGGCAGCGCGGGACGAACGAGAACACGAACGGCCTGCTGCGGCAGTACTTCCCGAAGGGGACCGACCTGTCGGGCTTCTCGCAGGCGGACCTCGACCGCGTGGCGAGGAAGCTGAACGGGCGGCCCAGGGAGACGCTCGGCTTCAGCACGCCGGCGAGTACCATGAGCGAAGCGTTGCGATGATCGGTTGAGACCACCCCGCCTGGATCACGCGGCTTGATCGATTCGCAGCCGCTTACTTACGCACGGCGCCGTCGCCTGCGTCCTTGCCCTTCATCGACGCGTAGATCACGCTCTGCACGATCACGCTCTCGCCGAGAAGGCGTCCCACGCGCTCGCTCGCCTGGTCGAGCGTCTTGAACTTGCCCGTGTCGAGCTCGTCCTCGAACATGTTGAGCGAGTTCTCCCTCGCGAGCATCAGGCTCGCGATCACGGCCCACTCGTGGCGCGTCTGCGGCCAGTACTCGTTCGACTGGACAAGCTCGATCGGCAC
>CAIXEV010000501.1 GCA_903918555.1 uncultured bacterium
GCGGCGAGGATCGAGGCGAGATCGGCCGCGTCGACCGAACCGTTGAGATCGATGTCGCCCGAGCACGGCGCCTTGAAGATCGTCACGCTGAAGTTCGCGACCTGCGTGCAGGGGTCCTGTCCGAATGCGAACAGGCTCCAGAACGAACCGTTGAAGAACGACGCGTTGTTCGTGTAGAAGCCGACATACTGCGTGCTGCAGGACGCGACCTGGAAGCCGAACTGGCCCTGGTAGTTGTAGTTGCGGCACTTGACCGACCAGCCGACATTGTTGAAGCCGCCCGCGGTGCGGATATTCGGCAGCGGGATGTCGATCTCGAAGAAGGTCGCGCTCGTCGCGGACGAGGCCGGAAGCTCGACTCCGGTGATCGTCGTCGTGTAGAGCGGAGTGCCCGGTCCGAAGACGAGGCCGCTCGGGTCGCCGTTGTTCAGCGTGAAATCGATGTCGGTCGAGCCGGGGACCTTGCTTCCGAAGGTCGCGAGGCGCAGCTTGATCTTCGACAGCGTCACGCCCGGCGCGCCCGGTCCCGGGCCAAGCCAGCCGCCGTCGCCGTACTTCACCGTCGCCGCGTTCGAGCTGTTGATCGGCGCGAAGAAGCCGAGGTCGTTCCCGACATCGAACACGACCGTCTGGGCCGAGGCGACGGAGGGCAGGGCGGCGAGGACGAAGGCGATCGCGGCGAGGGCCGGGCGGAAGTTGCAGCGCATGGCGCAAAGGCTACTCGCCGAGGCGGCCGAAACCAACGCATCCGCCGCGATTTCGGTGCAAGCGCGCCGCCGCGCCCCACCGCCGCGTCCGCCCTCGCCGCCGCGCGGCTCGCGTCCATCGTTCTTCGACAATCTCGCGGGGTTCGCCTTGTCAATTGACGGAGTCGCGGCACATTGCATGTTTGTCCTCTCCGTCCGTCCCCTCACCCTCGGAGTCCCTTTCAAATGTCCGATAGCACGAATTCGATGTCGCGCCCGAACTGTTCGGCGCGCACTGCCTACGCACTCGCTGCGGGCGCCGCTGCCGCGGCCGCCCTCAATGCGAGCGGCGCGATCGTTTACTCAGGTGTGCAAGACATCGCGGTTGCCCAGTTCAGCTCGCTGAACCTCAACATCGACGGCGACGCCTCCGGCGACCTCCTCCTGAAGAACTATGTCTTCGGCGGCGGCAACTACCAGGGCGCCTCGGTCAACTTCTTCCCGGGCAAGCTGATGTCGTTCAACGCGAACGGCCTCTCCTATGCGTCCGCGCTCAACGCGGGCGTCACGGTCAGCTCGTCGTCGGTTGGCCCGAGCTTCTTCGGCTCGATGGCCTACGGCGGCGCGAACCCGAACGCGCAGTTCAACAACGCGTCCAACAAGTACCTCGGCCTCTCCTTCGCGAGCGGCGCGAACACCTACTACGGCTGGGTGCGCGTGAGCCTCAGCAACGCAACCGGCAGCTTCATGGTCCATGACTGGGCCTACGAGAACTCCGGCGGCAGCATCCAGACCGGTGCCGTCCCCGCGCCGGGTGCTCTCGGCATCCTCGCGGCCGGCGCGTCCGGTCTCGGGCTGCTCCGCGGCCGCAAGCGCTCGAAGTAAACGCTTGAGCCAACCCGTCTAGGAAACACACAGCGCGCCCGCAATTGCGGGCGCGCTGTACTCTTGCGTCATGAGCATCGCGCAACCATCTCGAGCAACGGCCCCCGGCCTTCCGCGCCGCGTGCTTCTCGTCGGCTGGGACGCCGCCGATTGGCAGATGATCGAGCCGCTGCTTGCGCAGGGCCTGATGCCGGCGCTCGCGGGCCTGCTCGAGCGCGGTGCCGCGGGCAACCTCGCCACGACGCGGCCGATCCTCTCGCCGATCCTCTGGAACACCATCGCGACCGGCAAGCGCGCCGATGCGCATGGCGTGCTTGGGTTCACCGAGCCCGACCCCGACGGCGCCGGCATCCGCACCACCGCGAGCACGAGCCGCCGCGCGAAGGCGCTGTGGAACATCCTCACGCAGTGCGGGCTGCGCTCGAATGTGGTCGGGTGGTACGCATCGCACCCCGCCGAGCCGATCCTCGGCGCGATGGTCTCGAACCAGACCGAGTTCCGAAGCCCCGACGAGCCGCCGCTCTCGCCGCTTCCCGCCAACTCCGTGCACCCCGCCGAGCTCGCCGAGCAGCTCGCCGAGTGCCGCATCCATCCAACCGAGCTCGACGAGACCGCCGTGCTGCCGTTCGTGCCGAACGCCGAGCGCGTGGCCGCGCAGGAGAAGCACCGCCTCGACAAGCTGCTTGGCATGCTCGCGCAGACGGCGAGCGTGCAGGCGTTCGCCACCGACCTCATGGCGCGCGACGACTGGGATTTCACCGCCGTCTACTACGAGGGCATCGACCGCTTCGGCCACGAGTTCATGGAGTTCCATCCGCCGAAGATGGACGCGGTCCCGCAAGAGGAGTTCGAGGCGTACCAGCACTGCATGGTGGGCATCTACCGCTTCCACGACATGATGCTCGAGTCGCTGCTCGCGCTCGCGGGCGACGACACCGCGGTCGTGATCGTGAGCGACCACGGCTACTGGAACGACCATCGCCGGCCCGATCCGAAGGCGGCGGAGTCGAATCCGGTGGCGTGGCACCGTCCATTCGGGATGTTCGCCGCCACTGGCCCCGGCATCCGCGCGGGCGCCCGGCTGCATGGCGGTTCGATCCTCGACATCGCCCCGACCATCCTCGCGCTTCTCGGGTTGCCGGCCGGCAAGGACATGACCGGACGCGTGCTGGCCGAGGTGCTCGACGGCGTTTCCGTCGCCGAGCGCATCGATTCGTGGGAATCGGTCGACGGGCCGTGCGGCATGCATCCCGCGGATCTCCGCATCGACCCGGCCGAGGCGCATGCCGCGCTCGAGCAGCTCGTGGCGCTTGGGTACATCGAGCCGCTCAGCGAGGATGCCGGGAAGACGCGCCGCGACACGATCGCCTCGAACCAGATGCAGTTGGCGCAGTCCCACACCGATGCGCTTGAGTTCGGGAAGGCGATCGCCGTGATCGACGGCCTCGACGAATCGTTCCGCGCCTCGGCGCTCGTGCGGCTGCTCCGCGCGCAGTGCCTGCATGGGCTCCGCGACTTTGCGGGCGTGCGCGCCGAGCTTTCCGCGCTTGGCGGCGAAGAGGCGCTCGGCGCGCCGGCGACGCTCTTGCTCGCGGCCGCCGAGCTTGCCGAAGGCGACGCGCGTGCCGCGCTTGCGCATCTCGAGCGCGCGACCGCGGCGGGCGCCGTGCTCGACGACTTCCGCATGCTGCGCGCTCGAAGCCATCTCTCGCTCGACATGCCGCGCGAGGCGCGCGCCGACCTCGAGGTCGTGCTCGCCTCGGAACCCGAGAACAGCGAGGCGCTTGGCATGCTTGCCGACTGCATGCTGCGGCTCGGCGACGCATCGGCCGCGCTCGAACACGGCATGGCGTCGGCGGCGCTCTCGATGTCGAACCCGCGCGTGCACCTCACGATCGGCCGCGCGTTCCTCGCGCTTGGCTCGCCGTCCGAGGCCGTCACCGCGTTCGAAACGGCGTGCGCGCTGGCGCCCGGGTGGGACGAGGCTCGCGTGGGGCTTGAAGACGCGCGGCGCGCGGCAACACTGTCGCATGACCAATAACGATTGATACTGTGACAATAAATCCCGCCAAATCGACTTGACATCAAATACTGTTACTGTAAGATAGCGGCATGCACACGCCGCGCTCCAGCAACCTGCTTGAGGTCCTTGGGTCGATCCCCGTCGAGGGAATCGGTCTCGATGAGCTCGCCGTGCTTGCGAACCAACTGCTCGAAGCGCGCCATGTGGTGATGCGCGACGGCAGGGCGACGGAGCGCATCGACGCCCGCACGATTCGCTTCTACCAGACGCTCGGCATCGTGCCGAAGCCCGCCTACGAGGGGCGCCGCGCGATCTACGAGCGCGACCACCTCGTGCGCGTCGTCTCGGCGAAGGCGCTTCAGGCCGAGGGCTATTCGCTCGCGCAGATCCAGGGCGCGCTGCCCATGCGCAAGACCGACGAACTCACGCAGGCGCTGCTTGACCTCGAGAGTGAGCGCAAGGTCCACGCAGCACATGCCTCGCTCGATGCGCCCCGCGCGTCGGCGTCAAGCCAAGTGTCGCCACTCCAACTCGCACCCTTTCACATTGCACCCGGAGTCACCGTCCTCATCGACCCAACCCTCGTCGCCGACCCGCACTCAATCGCCGAATCTCTCGCCCTCGCGCTCCGCTCGACCGACGCTTTCACGATGCAGCCCCGTGGAGGAGAAGACGCATCGGTCGCAGCCGTGACGCGCGACAGCACCCGCCCGAACCCACATGGAGGAAATCAATGACAACGCTTCACGACCTGATCCCGGCGACGATTCGAACCATGCCCGCGCCCAAGCGGGCGCGCAGGCGACATCTGGGAGAACTACTCGGCATTCCCAGCGGTGGCGGTCGTGCCGCGATCGAGGAGGGGCGCGCCCAGCCGCATGCGTTCCCGCTCACGAAGGTGTCGGTGCGCGCGTCGATCCTCGCTGATTGCGCTGTCACCGAGCTTGAGCAGCGGTACACAAACGACTCGACGGACGCGATGGATGTCACGCACACCATGCCGCTTCCGCCCGAGGGCGCGGTGACGGCGTTCGAGATCGTGTCGGGTGGCCGAACGGTCAAAGGCGTCTGCAAGCTTGCCAAGGAAGCGAAGGCGGACTTCGCCAGCGCGCGCAAGCGCGGCAAGACCGGCGCGATGGTCAAGTCGGCGCGCGACGATGTCCACACGATCTCGCTCGCGAATGTGCCCGCAAAGTCCGACGTCGTCGTGCGCATGACGATCGTCGAGCGCCTCCGCGTTGACGACGGTCGGTTCGAGTTCCGCTTCCCGACGGCGATGTCGCCGAAGTATGTGCCGGGGCAGGCGGTCGGTCACGACGGCGACGGCGTCGAGCCCGACACCGACCGCGCGCCCGACGCGTCGCGCCTCACGCCGCCCTTGAAGATCGGCGAAGGCACCGCGCTCGAGCTCGAGCTGACGCTGCCCGCAGGCACGACCGACATCGCGGCGTCCGTTCCGCTCGTGCGCTCGGCGGCTGTGAACGACTCGGTGGCGCTGCGCGTCGACGGCTCCGCGACCTGCACGGGCGACATCGTCGTGCGCGCGTGGTCGCGCGCCCACGAGGCGACCGTGCGGGCGTACACCGACGGCGAGCGCACGCTGGTCGTGGTCGATCCGCCCGCGACGCGCAGGCCCGAGCTCGAGTGCCCGCGCGAAGCGGTGTTCGTGCTCGACCGCTCCGGGTCGATGCACGACAAGCGTATCGTGGCCGCGCGGCGCGCCCTGCGAGCGGCGCTCGACGGGCTTTCCGACAAGGACACCTTCGAGATCATCGCGTTCGATACCGGCTTCGAGACGTTCGACGCAGAGCCCGTCGCGGCGACGCGCGCGAACATCGAACGCGCGATGAAGTGGATCGACGGCGTGCAAGCCGATGGCGGGACCAACGCGTTGCCCGCGATCGAGCGCGCCTGCACTGGTCGCGTGGCGCCAGGTCGCCTGCGCACGGTGCTCCTCCTCACCGATGGCGACGTCGCCAATGACGCGGAGATCCTCGCGCTCTCGCGGCGATTCGACCCGGCACTTCGACTGTTCACGGTCGGTATCGGCAGCGCGCCGTCGGCGGGACTCCTCTCTCGGCTTGCGCGACTCGGCGGCGGCACCACGCTGTCCATCAGCAACTCGCAAGACATCGAGGCCGAGATCCGGCGCTTCGAGGCGACCTTCGTAGGACCGATCGCATGCGGACTCGGGATCGACGGCGCGCGCCGTCACTCGGGGCGCGACCTCTATGCGGGCCGCGCCGCGACCTTCTTCGTCGAAGGCGCGCCGCAAACCGTCGAGGTGACAAGCGTCGACGGGCGGTTCAACGACCGCGCGACGGTCATCGCTTCGCCGATCGCGCTTGGCGCGCTTTGGGCGCGCGAGCGCGTCGCTGAGCTTGAGGACAGGCTCGTCGCCGATCCCGCGCAGAAGGGGATCATCGACCCCGAGATCGCGGAACTCGGCGTGCGTCACCAGATCCAGACGCGGCTCACGCGCTTTGTCGCGGTCGACGAGGAGAGCCAGGTGCATGGCGAGCCGCGTGCGCTCGTGCAGCCGAGCGAGCGGGCCGACGATGTGCGCGCGTGCCTCGCCAGCCCTCCATCTGTCGCAGTTTGTTTCGATTGCGTGCCGGCGCCGATGTTGAGCATGGATGCATCGCTCGATCGCACGCCGAGGTTCAAGCAATCCCCGCGCGCATTGCGATCACCGAAGCGGTCGACCACTGCGGACCTGTCGAAGGCAACCGCGTTCGCTGCGGCCGAAGTCGCGAAGCGCGACCCCGCGCAGCCGATGACCGAGCGGCTCGCCTTCCTGGTGCTGCTGGCAGCGCTCGATCCGGCGAACGCGATTCCCGACGACCTGACGAAGGATGCGCTGCGGTTTGTCTACGAGCGCGCGAAGGCGGAAGGGAGAGGTCCGCGCAAGCTCCAGCTCATCACGCTCGCGGGATCGTTCAGTTCCGGCGACGGTGCGGGCGTGCTCGCGCTCGTCCTGCATCTCTCGGGTGCGGCGTCGATCGAGAAGATCTGATCGCGGGCCGTCCGCCAACCCGATCCCAGCGGCCCCGCCATGCGCGGGGCCGCTTTCGTTGGCGTACGCCAAGCCGCAATGGAAACAGCCCGCGGGGAGACATTCGCGGGCTGGATTCACGCATGCATGTCGGCGTCTGCCGCCGTCTTACGGGCAGCCGCCCCACGCGCCGAGGATGGTCGCAAGGTCGTTGCCATTGACCTGCCCGTCGCCGTCGATGTCGGCCGCGCAGCCGGCGCACGCGCCCCACGAGCCGAGGACGGTCGCAAGGTCGTTGCCGTTGATCGCGCCGTCGCCGTCGATGTCGCCCGAGCACGGGTTGTCGGCCTGCAGGACGGTCACCGCCATGTAGTCGTGGAAGGTCTCGTCGTTCGGACGCTCGCCGTAGACGAGGAAGCGGA
>CAIXEV010000502.1 GCA_903918555.1 uncultured bacterium
ATCCAAACAGAGGATGGTTCCCCGCGGGAGGCGGCTCGAGACGCTGCTGGGGGACGCAGATAAACTCGCGACATGCTCTTCGCCTCCCTTCTCGCCGTGACGCTCGCCCTTCAGTCGACCCCCGCTACGCCGCCGAAGCCGGCGACCGATGCGCGCGTCGACCAGTCGAAGGTGACGACGCTGCCCGAGCCATCGGTGACCGCCGTCGCCAACCTGGTGCGGAGCACGCCGCCGCAACCCGTGCATCGCATCGCGTCGCGCGCCGCCGATGTCCCGACCTCGCAGGCGACCTACGACAAGGCCCGCGCCGCCATGCAGCGGGGCCTCGCGTATCTCGCGAAGCTGCAGTCGCCAAACGGCGCGTTCTTCGAGTCGAAGGAAGTCGCTCCCACCGACATGGAGCCGCGCAAGCGCGCGGCGAGCGTCGCGGTGACCGCGATGGCGCTCAAGGCGTTCGTGCAGGCCGGTGAACTCGCGCCGAAGGACGCCGGCGCGAAGGCGCGCGCGTCGATCGACCGCGTGCTCGGCGACGAGAAGACGCTCGCGCTCGTGACGAACGGCGGCGTCGGGAACTATGTGATGAGCTGCGTGGCGAGCGGGCTTTCGGCGGTCGGCGACGCCGACGCGCGCGCGGGCGCCGAGCGCGCGATCGCGTGGCTGCGCGCGAGCCAGTGGGACGACGGCGAAGGTCTCGGCGCCACGACCGACTGGTACGGCGGCGCCGGCTACGGCAACGGCAAGCGGCCCGATCTCTCGAACACGCAGATGATGGTCGAGGCGATGCACGACGCGGGCGTGTCGCCCGACGACCCCGCGATGCAGCGCGCGCTTGCCTTCGTCGCGCGCACCCAGAACCGCAAGGCCTCGAACCCCGCCGGCTGGGCGCAGAGCGGCTCGGGCGACGGCGGATTCGTCTACTCGCCCGCGAACGGCGGCGAGAGCTTCGCAAGCGAGGACGCGGGCGAGGGCCGCTACGGCGAGAAGCTCGCGACGAAGAGCCTGCGCAGCTACGGCTCGATGACCTACGCGGGCTACAAGAGCCTGCTCTACGCGGGTCTTTCGTCGGAAGACCCGCGCGTGAAGGACGCGCTCGCGTGGATCGCCGCGAACTTCACCTTCGCCGAGAACCCAGGCCTCGGCCAGCAGGGCTACTTCTACTACACCCACGCGATGTCGCGCGCGATGCACGCGTCGCGGCTCGACTCGATCACCGATGCGAAGGGCGCCGCGCGCGACTGGCGCGCGGAGCTCGTCGATGCGCTGGTGGCGCGCCAGAGCGAGAGCGGCTCGTGGAAGAACGGCACGCCGCGCTGGGAAGAGGCGAGCGAGGAACTCGCGACGATCTACTCGGTGCTGGCGCTGCAGGAAGCGATCAAGCCACGCGTGACGATGGAGTGACGACGGCGTCCGCGGCTTCCGGCTGCGGCACGAGCCGCAGGCACCACGCGGCGAGCATGGCGGTCGTCGCGAGCAGCACGGCGCCAAGCGCCTGATGCGCCGAAGTGGTGATCACCTCGTACGCGGGGATCTTCGAGTCGACTCGGATCAGGACGACGACGAGCGCGCCGATTCCGAGCGCGAACTGCAGCCCCACGCCGTGCACGAGGCCCTTGCCGAGGATGCGCAGCGGCTTGAACTCCTTGCCGCGGCTCGACGCGGTGGCGCCGGTGGCGACCGCGAGCGTCAACACGATGAACGCGCCGACGATGTGGCCCCAGATCGGCCACTGGGGATGCACGGCGGGATTGCCGTCCATCGGCGGGATCTGCAGGTGACGGTAGCTCGCGCCGAGGAAGAGCTGGACCAGCATCATCCCGATGAGCGCGAGCGGCAGGACGCGCAGGCGACCCGCGCTCGACAGGCTCGCGGCCGGCCACGACAGCTTCCACGCGTTGCTCGTGACGCAGGCGATCACGCACGTGAGCGCGAAGATCACCTGCCCGAACATGCCGTGCACGATCGCCAGGGCGGTGCTCGGCGTCAGCGCGGTCGGATCGGTCTCGACGGTGATGCGGCCGGTGACGCGCAGGCCGCCGAAGAGCCCTTGCACGCAGACGGCGACGAGGAACGCGAGCGCGAGGCCACGGACCCAAGGGCGGGTCTCCTCGCGCCACACGACGACATTGAGGACGAGCGCCGTCGCGCCGACAAGCATGCCGAAGAGCCGGTGCGCGTGCTCGTAGTAGATGCCGCCCTTCATCTCGCTGAGCGGATAGAGCAGCATGTTGTGGCCGAACGAGTTCGGCCAGTCGGGCACGGCGAGGCCGCTCTCGAGCCCCGTCACGAGTCCGCCTGTCACGAGGAGGATGAAGACGGTGAGCGCAGCGACCACGGCGAAGAGCCCCGCGTTCGACGGAAGGCGGAGCGGCGGCCGCTTTCGCGCGAGGAAGCCGCCGAGGGCGGCGAGCGCGCCGCTCGCGAGGAACAGCCCCGCCACATAGAGGACGGGCGCGAGCCTCGAGCCGTGCTGCTCGTCGCGCAGGAACGCGCCGATGATGAGAAGGTTCGCGAAGGCGGAGACGAGCCCGACCTTGAGCGCCGACGCGCCGCCGCGCCGCGCGATGCCGCCGAACAGAACCGGCATCGCGAGCGTGAGCACGAAGAGCGCCTCGCCGATCCAGAGACCGGGCGCGAGCATCGCGACATACCCGATTCCCCACATGGCGGCCGTGGTGGCGAAGCCGAGCGCGAGATGCACCGTGCGAATCATCGCGGCGATGCCGACGACGAT
>CAIXEV010000503.1 GCA_903918555.1 uncultured bacterium
CACCGGCGGCGCTTGACCGTAGAAGACTTGCAGACCGATGATGCGCTTGTAGACATGCCTTGGTGAAGCTCGCAGTCTAAGTCGATGAGCGGTCTACCTCTCGAGTCCGTTCTTGACCAAGCAACACGCGCTGAGTGCGTCACGAACTCCCGTTCGGCACTCGTTCATGATCGTGAAGAGTGGGGCTCGGGGAATGGAGTCCCCCCCGTCCCACCAGGAATCACCACCCCAGTTCCTGGAGGGGATGAACTTCCTCAGACAGTCACGGATCATCTCGCAGGTCGCTTCCGCGCACTTCCGGCCCTTGAACGCCCCGAACGCTAGTTCGCGGTCCCCACCGAACAAGTGCGTACGCGTAGTCTTCCAAACGACCACATCATGCTCTCGGCCAGTGTATCCGTCGTTCCAAGGTTTCACCTTGACGCCACTGATGCTCGTCGGGTGCCGCCGAGCTTGCCCTGGATGGGCGCCGCGATTCCAACCCTCCGAGTAGTGCCCGAGGCCGCGAAGCCACCACCTGCCTCCACCGTCGTACTCCGGCAATTCAATCCACTCGTGTCCGAAGTTCCAGTTGAATCCGAGGATTGGAATAGGGAGATCGATGTTCCGCTTGACAACAATGCCACATCCCTCGGCTTCGCTCGACCAAGAGCGAATTCGTCCGAACTGTCTGGCCAGTACATAAGCGCGCCAGGTCACGCTTGCGGGCACCGTCCACCGGCCACTCGGATCCACCGCGTCAATCGCGCCTCCGCGCACGTACTCGTACAACCCCATCCCATCCACATACCCCGCGGGATCGCGCTCGAGCCACCTGCCGAGCATCGGGGAGTACGTGCGGAACCTCACCGTGTACAGCCCCGAGTCCTCGTTGAAGATGTAGCCGCAGTAGCCGATGCTGTTGCGGACTCCGCGCGAGAAGAGCCCCGCTTCGCCCACGCCTCCCGAGCTCGACTTGCCGTCGTCGGCGATGCAGATGTCGTAGTCGAGCTGGTTGATGACGCCGTTTCGGTCGAGGTCGGCTTCGACGAGGTAGTTCGCCGTGCCTATCGTGGCGCCCGTGCGCGGCTTGATGATGCCCGAGTAGTCGGACTGGTTCACGAAGCCGTCGCCGTTGACGTCGCTGCGCAGCGTGCGCGTCGCCTCGCCGTAGGGTGAGTACGCGATGCGGTCGATCACGACGCCGGGCTTCCCGGGTGTGGCGATGGCGATCACGCTGAATTGCGCATCGGTGAGTTGGAAGGCGAGCTCCTGCGCGGCGCCTGCGGCCACGCCGCCCGAGCCGTTGCCCGTGACGCGCATGCGTGCGACGGCGTCGTCGATGTATCGCGCGCCCCAGACCTGCTGGATGATCGATTCCTCGAGCGTGCCCGCGCCGTTCGTCTGGTCGCGGTGGGTCTCCTGCACCACGCGCCAGGCGGCGTCGTACCAGAAGGTCGTCTTCCGGTCGGCGAGGTCCGAGGCGTCGGGGACGGCGTGCCAGTGCTTCTCGATGCGCCAGTGCAGTCCGTTGAAGCGGTGCGTGCTGAGCGGCTTCGCGGCGTTGCTCGCGTCGAGCGACTCGACCTTCACGAGGCGGCCCCAGGCGTCGTGGGTGTAGCGGCGCTTGGTGGACGCGCTCGTGCTCTCTTCCGCGAGATTGCCCGCCGCGTCGTAGGCGAGCGGGAGCGTGACGGAGTTCGTCGTGCCCGTGCCGCCGGTGCCTGCCGACACCACGCGCTGCATCAGCTCGTTCGCGAGGTTGTGGGAGCGCGCGTCGCTGCGGTCGGTCGCGTCGGTGAAGACGCCGTTTCCAGTGAGGTCGGTGCGCTGCTCGGTCCAGTTGCCGAGCATGTCGAGCACCCACTCCTGCCCGCCCGCTGCGGGGATCCAGGTGCCTTGGCTTGACCCCGTGACGCCGGTGCGTGCGCCTTGCCGCGCTTCCTTCAGGCGGTCAAGCCCGTCGTACCCGTACTCCCAGTCGCGCCCCGCCCACGACGCGCCCGCGCGCCCGTCGCGCTTCGACAGGCGGTTGCTCGCGAGGTCGTAGGTGTGGATCTGGTCCACGATCGCTGGACGATACCCAGCGGCCGTGCTGCCTGTCACGCCGTCGAGCCAGGATTGCGAGATGACGCGCCCGAAGCGGTCGAGGCCCGGGTAGACGCCCGCGGCCTGCGAGGTCCAGCCGTTCGTGCGGCGCTTGCGGGCGCGCATCGACGGTCATCGAGGCGCGGCCGGTGGCGGCGTCCCGCCGTCCGACGCGGGCGCGAGCGCGCCACACTCAGGACACGCCACGCTGCCCGACGGCCCGAGGGGGTAGCCGCAGGCTGCACACGGAGTCCCCTGGCCGCGAGCATGCGCTCCGTGCCTCCTCGACGGGGACGCGATGATCGCGACCAGCGACACGAGGACGAACGGAACGCTGCTGCATGCGAACAGCTCGAAATAGATTTCGCTCCATGCCCGCATCGCCATCACCGTCGTCGTCGCGAGACAGGTGATCGATAGCGACACCAGCACCCTGCGGGCACGCCAGCACGATGCGATGGCGAGACCGACGCCCGCGAGCAGCGCCGCGAGGATGAGCCAATCATGCGGCTCGGCGGTGTAAGTCGGGTTCAGAAACCGACCGAATGCGATTCCGATTGGAAGAGCCGCGTGTCCAAACGGACCGATCACGAGCAACGCCGTGAAGGGTAACGCGACTCGACTGAGAATCATCGCCGCACCGACACAACCCGCTGGCAACTCGACTCGCTCCTCTCCGTAGGGCCTCTCGCGCGAAGATGGCATTTCCGAACTCGACATAGTGGTGTGGACCCTTACTTGGGAGGACGGCGATTTGAGCGCCCGCTTGCGCCGCCACCGCAATGAATGCCGACGCGCTCGGCGGCGGAACTCAGTAGACGCGCAGGGACCCTCGCCAACGCGTGAGTGCACCCCGCTGGGCGCGCCGCCTGCTTCTCGACGAGCAGATCTCCGGTCGATATCGGCGATTCGGGGTTCGACCTAGTCATTTGGATCTTGAGTCGAGACTCTGGAGGTTCACTGCCAACGTTTCAACACAACTGCGCCGCCTTGATAGTTCACCACTCCCGCCCGTTTGGCGCCGGCATGTTCTCGGGAGCGTACCGCTTGTAGGAAGGCGGAGCGACCCTCGGACAAGCGCACTGGATCTTCTTGATGATCGCGGTCATCTCAGCAGTGCTGATCGGCGGCCGCGACGGGTCCGTGTTGTAATGGCCCGGCTCCCACCCCCCGTACGGGAGTCCATGATCGATCGCCTTGTTTCTATAGATCTTCTTGTAGATCTTTGGATCTGTGTACAGAATTCGGTCTAGCCTCAAGGCGCCGACGCAGCTCGCGCACTGCAGGTGACGCCCTCCGAGCGCCTCGCATGTCGAGATCATGTAACTAGTCACTTTGTCCGGGTTCTTGCAGGCGTTGTCGGGACAGTTTCCCAAAGCCGTGTCTGGCCCATGCCCCAACGGCGCGTCGTGACTTACCTCGACGCCGTCAAGTCGCTTGTAGGTGTGGGCGAAGGCATCTCCGAAGGCGTGGAGAATCGAGCCGAG
>CAIXEV010000504.1 GCA_903918555.1 uncultured bacterium
CGGGTCGAGACCCCATGCACGCACCTCGTCGGCGGCCCATGCGAGGAAGCCCGAATCGACATCCCCGTAGAACTCCTCGCGCGACACGCCGAACGCGCGCCGCATCGCCGTGTCCTCGGTGATTCCCTCGGCGTACGAGTTGAGGAGCGAGCGGATCGCGTCCCACCCGTAGCGCTTCTCCATGTACTCGACCATCCAGCGGCCCTGCGCGTAGGCCTGCGGCCGGTCGGTCGGCGTCTCGGGGCGGATGAACGCCCAGTTGATCGAGTCGAGGTCGAACAGCCGTCCCTTGCGCCACGCGTCGGCGAGCAGCTGGCAGTTCTCGAAGGTGCGCGGCGTGTCCTCGAGCGCGACAGCCACCGCTTCCGTCAGCCAGTGCGGGATGCGGTTCTTCGTCATCGAGAGCGTGACGGTGTGCGTGTACTCGTGCCGCAGCACCGCGAGCGGGTCGAAGAGGCCGAGGTGCTTCTCGCGCGCGCCTTCCTTGGGGATCTCGATCGCGATCGTCGGCCCCGTGCAGACCGCGATCGTGTGGATGCGCGGCAGGCCCGTGATGCGCACGCCGAAGCTGCGGTGATCGGGCATCACATCGATGATCGTCTTCTGCGACGGCTCGTGACGCAGCCGGCCGCAGACCTCCTCGTGCATGCGGTCGAGCACGCCTGCGAGGAGTTCCGCGACGAGCGCGGCGTCGCCCTCGGGATGGCGGATGATGAAGTGCTTGGTCTCGATGCGGTTCCAGGCCGCGAGCTGCTCGGCGAGCTTCAGCGTGAAGAGCGCGCGCTCGTCGTGCGGATCGAGCGCGACGGCGAGGCGCAGGTCCTCGACCGCGCGCGCCTCGCGGCCGTCCTGCATCGAGAGGAGCCCGAGCTCGGTGCGCGGCGCGACCCACGCCGGCTCGCGCGCCGCCGCGAGCTCGAGCGTCGCGCGCGCCTCCTCGTACTGACGGTCGAAGACGAGCTGGCGCCCCGCCGCAAGCAGCGCATCGGCCGAGCCAGGCTCGCGCGCGTCGCACTCCGCGAGCGTGGCGCGCATCGCGTCGAAGTCGTAGCGCGCGGCCTCGGTCGCGGCGCGCATCGCAAGCGCCTCGCGCGGGCGATCCGCGCGCAGCGCGACCGGCGCGATGATCTCGCGCGCGCCTGCGGCGTCGTCCGACATGAGCCGCGCGCGCACCTCGAGAAACGCAGCGTACGGATGCATCGGGTCGATCCGGCGCAGCGCGGCGGCCGCGCGCGTGGCGCCCACGAAGTCGAAGCCGCCGAGCGCGAGCTGCCCGAGCTCGTACCACGCATCGGCGGAACGCGGCGCGAGCGCGAGCGTCTCCTGCAGCGCCTTGGCGGCCTCGCCGCGCGCGTTGCGTTCGGCGAGAAGCTGCGCCTCGCGCAGTCGGATGCGCGGATCAAGCCGGTCGAGCGTGTCGCGCGCGCGGCCAAGCGCACGGAGAAGCGCTGGGTATTCGCCCGCGTTCGCTGCGTCGAGCCGGATCGCGAGCGCGCGGAGGTCGACCGCCGCGAGCACATCGTCGGTGCGGCGCGACTCGGTGAGCGCATCGCCCACCGCCGCGGCGTTCACGAGCGCGAGCGCCTCGTCGCGCTTGCCGAGCCGCGCGAGGCTCGTGGCGCGCAGGGCGAGCAGCGGAAGCTCGGTCGCGCCGAGGGTCGCGCGGAGGACGCCGGCGTCGTCACCCATGCGCGCCAACGCCCCGGCGCGCAGCGCGGCGGGCACCGACGGATCGGCGAGCGCAGGATCGAGGTAGCGCGCGCGCTCGATCGCGACCGCGGCGCGACGCGCGGCGGTCGAGAGATCGAGGTCGTCGTAGAGACCGTGGCGGACGCGGAAATCGCTGCGTTCGTCGGCGGTCAGGTAGGCGGCGGCCGCAGCCTCGAGCACAGCGGGCGAGGGTGCGATCGACTCTGGGATGGCCGAATCCTGCGCCGAGACGCGCCCGGCGGCCAACACCGCAGCCGCCAGCACGAACGGGACGATGGCGCGAGTCCTTCGCACATGGTGAGCGTAGCAGCGCGGGCCTCCGCGCGCGCGGAATCGCTCGCAGTCGGCTACCGTCCTGCCGCCATGCCACTCTTCCTGTCTTCGATCGCGCTCGTGTCGGCGCTCGCCGCGCTCCAGTCGACTCCACCCGCGACCGAGTCGCCGGTCGCCCCTGCCGCGGCGCCGGCTGCGACCGCGCCCGCCGACAAGCCGAGCCCGCAGGACGCGATGAAGACGCGCGTCGAGGCCTTCCTCGACGAGATCGAGCGCACCGGCAGCACGATCTCAACGATGAGCGGCAAGGTCGCCATCGAGTCGAACGACCTCTTCAAGGGCACGAGCGAGTACCGCGCCGGCCGCCTCGTCGTCGACGGCACGGGCGAGAAGCGGCGCGTCTCGCTGCTGCTCGAGGAGTCGATCGTCGATGGGTATGTCTCGAAGTCGATCGACCACTACATCTTCGGCGACGGCTGGTACTGCCGCCTCGACCACAAGAACAAGTCGTTCACCAAGCGCCGCATCGCGTCGGACGGCAAGGACCCGCTCAACTCGATCGGCGGACAGGTGCCGATCCCGATCGGCCAGAAGAAGGCCGATGTGCTCGCCCGCTTCGAGGTCACCGAAGTGCAGCCGCCGATCGACATCCCGATCCTCGGCAGCATGCAGAATGTGGCGGGATTGAAGCTCGTTCCGAAGCCCGGCACCTCGATGGCGGAGGACACCGCGTCGCTCGAGCTCTTCTACGACCGCGTCAC
>CAIXEV010000505.1 GCA_903918555.1 uncultured bacterium
CGGCGAGCACACGATCTTCCCCGCGATCGCGGTCAACGACGGCGGCTCGGTCGCGCTCGTGTTCGGCCGCACATCCGCGACGCTGAATCCGACGCTTGAGGTCGCCGGCCGCTTGCCCTGCGACCCGCCGGGCGTGCTCGGGGCGTCGACCGTGATCGGCGCGAGCACGACGAGTCCATCGGGTTCCGGCCAGCGCTGGGGCGACTACTTCGCGACCGCGATCGATCCCGTCGATGGCCGCACATTCTGGGTGATCGGCGAACTCCGAAACGGAGCGGGATGGACGACCGAGATCGCGTCGCTGCGCATCGGCCGCCCTGGCGACCTCAGCGGCGACGGCAAGGTCGACGGCGAGGACCTCAGCCTGCTGCTCTCCCGCTGGGGCCTTCCCGGCGCAGGCGACCTCGACGGAAGCGGCGTCGTCGACGGCGGCGACCTCTCGCAGGTCCTCTCCGACTGGGGCCCGTGCGGGCCGTGAGCTCGGCGAACAGGCGAAAAACAACGCGGCGCGCCCGAACGGGACGCGCCGCGTGGTTTTTGGAGTGCATCAACCGCGATCAGCGGCGGCGACGGACGCCAGCGATACCCGCGAGGCCGACGAGCGCGAGCGCGCCGGGAGCAGGAATGGCCGAGCCGTTGACCATGATGTTGTCGATGCGGGCGGTTCCGCCGGCCTGGAAGACGCCCGTGCTGTTGACCGAGTCGACCAGCGCGCGGATGCGCACGATCACGCTCGCGGCGTCATCGGCCGAGGCGTTGAGGTTGAGCGAGGTGGTGAAGGCAGCCTGGCTGGTCGTGGACGACCAGTTCGTGGTGCCGCTGCCCGCTGCGTTCGCCACGATCGGCGTGTAGGTCGCGACCAGCGTCGAGAAGCTCGTGCCGCCGTTCGTGCTCATCTCGATGACCCAGGTCGCCGGGCCGGTCGAGCTGCGCGTCATGTCGAACGAGAAGCTGATGCCCGTGTAGCCCGTGGTGATGAAGGCGGCCTGGTACCAGTCGCCGGCCTTCCACACATTGCTGCTGAACGAGTACGGGCTGCCGTTGCCGGCGGGCGAGGTGTACGAGGTCGAGTTCGCGCCCGACGAAGCGAGCTGGTGCGTGGAGCTCAGCTCGAAGCCCGACTGGAGCTTCATGTCGCCCATGTCAGCGCGACCAGCGAGCGTGGGGTCCCAGGTCGTGCCGCCGGCGTTCGGGTTGGCGTTGTAGGTGCCGTCGACGTTGACGGCGAGCGGCGGACGGTAGAAGGTGCCGGTGGGGACATTGCCCGCTCCGGTCGGGAACGCGGTGGGGAGGGTCCAGCCGGCGATCAGGGCGGCGTCGGCGGACAGGGAAGTCATGGCAACCGCGGCAACGGCGCCGGCGGCAAGAAGGGCGTGCAGTGTCTTCATCGAGGGAACTCGCTTCGAAAAGGAAAAAACGGGACGCGGAAAGGGAACCTCGCTCCGTTCAGGAGGCGCAAAGCCCCTGGCCAGGGTGTCAGGGTCTTGGCCGAATTTCGAAAAGAAGCCGCGTGCGGCGCCGCCGGCCTGCCGGGAAAGCCGTTGGAAAAAGAAGAAACGGAAGGCAAGGCCTTCCGTTTCTCCATCACGAATCGGGCTGGCGGGATTTGAACCCACGACCTTTTGACCCCCAGTCAAACGCGCTACCAAGCTGCGCTACAACCCGTCGGGCCGACAAGTCTAGCACAGGTTTCGAGAAATGGCATCTCCGTCGGGCGTTCGCGGCGCGAGGTTATCCGCGCGTCGAGGGGGAAATTCGGCTGTAATCGTAGGCCATGCTCTCCCTTGCGCTCTCGGTGGCCTTCGCGATGCACATGAACAACTCGCCAGCGTCAACTGTTCCGCCGCCCGAGCCGATCGGCCCGCTGCCGTCGGCGCGGCAGCTCGCGTGGAAGGACCTCGAGTTCACGGGCTTCATCCACTTCGGCCCGAACACCTTCACCGACAAGGAGTGGGGGCACGGCGACGAACCGGCGGAGGTCTTCAACCCGGCCGCGCTCGACGCGCGCCAGTGGGTCAAGGTGATGAAGGACGCCGGCATGAAGGGCGTCGTCATCACCGCGAAGCACCACGACGGCTTCTGCAACTGGCCGACGAAGCTGAGCACGCACTCGGTCGCGTCGAGCCCGTGGAAGGGCGGCAAGGGCGATGTCCTGCGCGAACTCAGCGACGCATGCCGCGAGGGCGGGCTCGAGTTCGGCGTGTATCTCTCGCCGTGGGACCGCAACAACCCGAAGTACGGCACGGGCGAGGAATACAACGCGTACTTCCGCGCGCAGCTGCGCGAGGTGCTGTCGAACTACGGCCCGGTGTTCGAGGTGTGGTTCGACGGCGCGTGCGGCGAGGGGCCGAACGGCAAGCGGCAGGTCTACGACTTTCCGAGTTTCCGCGCGGTCGTGCGCGAGCTGCAGCCGAACGCGGTGATCTTCAGCGATGTCGGCCCCGACATCCGCTGGGTCGGAAACGAGCAGGGCTGGGCGGGCGAGACCTGCTGGTCGATGCTGAAGGCCGAGGGCCACGGGATCGGCGACGACAACCCGCCGTCGACGAAGTCGCTCAACGAGGGCGATGAGCGCGGCGAATCGTGGATTCCCGCGGAGTGCGATGTGTCGATTCGTCCGGGCTGGTTCTATCACGCGAACGAGGACGACAAGGTGAAGACGCCCGCGCAGCTCTTCGATCTCTGGGAGCGCAGCGTCGGGCACAACGCGAATTTCCACTTGAATTTCCCTGTCGATCGCCGCGGGCTCATCCATGAGAACGACGCGAAGGCCGTGCTCGGCCTGCGCAGGCTGGTCGACGCGACCTACGGCGAGGGCACGGATCTCGCGCGCGGGCGGACGACCGCGAGCGACAACATGCGCGGCTTCGTGCCGCTCGGCGCGCACGAGAAGCCGCTTCCGCTCGAGTTCGGCGCCGACAGGCTGGTCGATGGCGACCCGAAGACCTACTGGGCGACCGCGGACGGCACGAAGGCGGCGATGGTCGAAGTCGAGCTGGACGCGGCGAAGCCGTTCGACCGCGTCGTGCTCGCCGAGCCGACATGGCTTGGCCAGCGCGTGCGCAGGTTCCGCATCAGCGTGCCCGCGACGCCCGACAACAACCATCGGGATTGGACGGTGATCGCCGAAGGAACCACCATCGGCCACAAGCGCATCGTGCGCGTTCCCGAGACGAAGGCGAAGTACCTGCGCGTCGAGATCCTCGACGCGCGCGCGTGCCCGTGCCTCACGACGCTTTCGGTGCACAAGACCAAGGTGCCGGGCTGAGCATGGCCGCGCGCAAGGACGCAGCGGAGGCGGTGACGCGCATCTCCCGCGCGCTCTCGCGCAAGGTCGATGCGCTCGAGTTCGGCGCGCCGGTCGCGTTCGTCTACAACCCGCTCGACTACGCGCGCGCGCCGCATGAGCGCTATCTCGCGTTCGCGCGGCGTGGCGTCGACGCGCTGTTTCTCGGCATGAATCCAGGGCCTTTCGGCATGGCGCAGACGGGCGTGCCGTTCGGCGAGGTCGCGGCGGTGCGGGATTTCCTCGGGATCGACGCGAAGGTGCGCGCGCCGAGGTCGGTGCATCCGAAGCGCCCGATCGACGGCTTCGCATGCACGCGCAGCGAGGTGAGCGGCCGGCGGTTCTGGGGATTGATGGCGCGCGAGTTCGAGACGCCCGAGCGCTTCTTTGCGCGGGGATTCGTGTGGAACTGGTGCCCGCTGGCGTTCATGGCCGAGAGCGGGGCGAACATCACGCCGGACAAGCTGGTGCGCGCGGAGCGCGAGCAGATCGAGGAAGCGTGCGACGACGCGTTGCGATCGATGGTGAAGGCGCTTGAGCCGCGGGTGATCGTCGGCGTGGGCGCGTTCGCGTCGAAGTGCGCGGCGCGCGCGCTTGGTGCGGATGCGCCCGAGATCGTGACGATGCTGCACCCGTCGCCCGCGAGCCCGGCCGCGAACCGCGGTTGGGATGCGGAAGCGCGAAAGGCGCTGGTGCGGGTGCTTGGGCGTTGATCGAACCGGTGCACGGCACGTGCCATGCAGTGCCAGGCACTGACTGGCACGTACCCGGCACCCGAAGCGGACCAATCGCACCCGAAGCGGCGTTCTCGGTCGCCAAGCCCCGGGATGAGTGAGATAACTCGAGCACGGCACGTGCCGCGCAGTGCCTGACACTGCATGGCACGTGCCGTTCACCCCTCGGATAAGGCCTCGGATAAGCCCTCGGATTTCACCCCTCGGATCACCCCTCGGACCCGGCGCGTCAGCGCAGCTCAAGCTCCTCCCCTCAACGCGAAAACTGCGGCTTGTCTCGCAAAGCGAGCC
>CAIXEV010000506.1 GCA_903918555.1 uncultured bacterium
GGGCCGTCGCGTTCAAGTACCCGGCCGAGCGCAGGCCCACGGTGCTGCGCTCCATCGCGTGGCAGGTGGGCAAGGGAGGCACGCTGACCCCGCGCGCCACAATGGACCCGGTGATCATCGCGGGCACCAAGGTGCAGCACGCGACGCTCCACAACATCGACGAGATCCGACGCAAGGACCTCCGCATCGGCGATACGGTGATCGTCGAGAAGGCCGGCGAGATCATCCCGCAGGTCGTGCGCGCGGTCGTCGAGAAGCGCACGGGCCACGAGACGCCGATCGAGGCGCCGACCGCGTGCCCCGTGTGCAAGGGCGAGGTCGAGCGCGAGGGGCCGAAACTCTTCTGCGCGAACCCGATGTGCTCGGCGCGCTTCCGCGAGCGGCTCAAGTGGTTCGTGGGGCGCGACCAGATGAATGTCGACGGACTCGGCGACGAGATCGTCGATGCGCTCGTCGACGCCGAACTCGTGAAGGACTTCGCGGATGTCTTCCGCCTCGACGCGCTCGCCGTCGCGCGCGCGCTCGCGAAGGGCGACAAGGCGCTCGCGGAGATCGAGAAGAAGGGCCCCGGCAAGCGCGCGACCGGCATCATCGAAAGCGCCGCCGACGCCGCCAAGCACCGCGGCCTCACGCGCGTCCTCGCCGGCCTCGGCATCAAGCATGTCGGCGCGAGCGCCGCGAAGACGCTCGCGCGCCGCTTCCGCGACGCCGACGAACTCCTCGCGGCGACCGAGGAAGACCTCCTCGCCCTCGACGACTTCGGCGAGGTCACCGCGAAGTCGGTCGCAGCGTGGCTTGCGTCCGACGGCGCGAAGCATGTCTTCCACGACCTCGCGAAGGCCGGCGTCGACTTCACGAGCCACGAGCCGAAGCCGGTCGAGGCGGGCGCGAACGCCTTCGCGGGCAAGACCTTCGTCGTCACCGGCACGCTCGAGAAGTTCGACCGCGGAGCCGCGACCGAGATCCTCGAGCGCGCGGGCGCGAAGGTCGCCGGCAGCGTCTCGAAGAAGACCTCCGTCGTCGTCGCAGGCGCAGAAGCGGGCAGCAAGCTCGCGAAGGCGCAGGAACTCGGCGTCGAGGTCTGGGACGAAGCGCGCCTCGTCGAGGAACTCGCGAAGGCCGGTCTCGCGTAGACTGCGCGGCCCGTGTCACAGGTCCTTCTCGGCTTCCGAAACCTCGCCTTCCGCATCGCGATCTTCGTGGTGCTGGCGGCGATCCTCGCGTGGCTTCTCGGCGGCAACCTGTTCGCGCGCAACCAGGTGATCGCTGTCGGCGCCGCCACGACGGGCGCGGGCGAAGGTCGGGTGGATGTCCGGCTCGAGCAGGTCATCGTTCCGATGACCGATCTCCCGAGCGACCGCATGTACTTCCGCGTCGGTTTCGACGGTGAAGGCGGCAAGGGCGAGTCCGACCGGCTCGCGCAGGCTTCTCCGCTGCTCGAGGTCGATGCGGGCGGAATCAACCGCGCCGTCTGGTTCGCGGGCGAGCCGTTGAAGGACGGCGGCGGCGCGTCGGGTGTGTGGCGCGTCTACCGCATCACGCCGTACGCCACCAAGCCGGAAATGATGCTCGAGGTTCCGGATCGCCTTGAGGCCGAACGGCAATTGGCGCGCGTGAAAGCGGGAATGCCGCTCCAGAATGCGGATGCCGCTGCAGGCGCGCGTGAGGCGGTGCTCGAGGCCGGAGATGGCCCGTGAAGAACATCGAATACAAGGCCGAGCTCCTCAACCTCGAGACCGCCCGCGGCATCGCCCGCGCGATCGGCGCCCGCGAGGTCGCGTTTCTCGAGCAGACCGACGAGTACTTCCCCGTCGCCGAAGGCCGCCTCAAGCGCCGCACCGA
>CAIXEV010000507.1 GCA_903918555.1 uncultured bacterium
CACCGGGGGCCGTACCGACCGACTCGGCCCTGTGGTATCGGTCGGGAAGCGGGTCATGCTTCGGGATTTCGCGCCCACGAGGGCGCCTGTTTTCGTCAGAATGTCGCCAGACGCATGCCAGAGCCCGCCCGCACAGCCCCGCTTCCCGAAATCCGAGTCGGCCACGGTTACGACCTGCACCGGCTCGAGGCCCACCCCCCGGAGGGGCGGGGTCGGCCGTTTGTCCTCGCAGGAATCCGATTCGACCACCCCGTTGGCCCGGTCGGGCACTCGGATGGCGACGCGGTGTTCCACGCCGTGTTCGACGCCCTCATGGGGGCGCTTGGGCTTCCGGATATCGGACAGGCCTTCCCGGACACGGCGCCAGAGTGGGAAGGCCGCGACTCTGCGTACTTCATGGAGAAGGCCCGCGCCCGCGTCGACGAGGCGGGCTTCGCCGTCGTGAACCTCGACATCACCGTGATCTGCGAGCGGCCGAAGCTCTCGCCGCGCAAGTCGGAGATGACCGCGAACATCGCGCGCCTGCTCGGCATCGAACCCGCCAGGGTCAACCTCAAGGGCAAGACCCACGAGAAGGTCGATGCGGTGGGCGAAGGCCGGGCGGTCGAAGTCCATGTGGTCTGCCTTCTTGCGCGCGTGCGCTGACTGATGGGAGCGGCCGCCGCTCCTGCTACCCTCTGTTTCCCGCGGCCGCTCTGATGGCCGTTTCCTTCAGGAGTCCCCATGCGAGCGATCGTCACTGGCCAGATCGGCGTCGACAAGAAGCCCTACCTCAAGGCGGTGAAGGACGCAGCCGAGCTGCGGGGCGAACCGCTCGAGCTCTTCAACCTTGGTGACATGATGTACCGGGAGGCCCCCGATGTCCGCCCGGGACGAATCCTCGATCTGCCGATCTCGCGCCTCGCGGCCCTGCGCCGCGCGTCCTTCAAGGATGTGATCGGGACGACCCTCCCCGCGCGGGAGCACCGGAACGTCGTGGTGAACACCCACGCCACCTTCCGCTGGCGGCACGGGCTGTTCGCGGCGTTCGACTTCGACCAGATCGCGAAGTTCGAGCCGAACATGTTCATCTGCATCGTCGACAACGTGGAGGTCGTGCACCAGCGGCTGCACGCCGAGCACGAGATCGACGCGACGCTGAAGGACTGCATGGTGTGGCGCGAGGAGGAGATCCTCGCGACCGAGCTGCTCGCGCAGGCGATGGGCTGCTCGAACAACTTCTACATCCTCTCGCGCGGGCGCATGCAGGACACGGTCGAGACCGCGACGCGGCTGATCACGCAGCCCGACATGCGCAAGGTCTACCCGAGCTTCCCGATGAGCCATGTGGTCGACATGCCCGATGTGCTCGCGGAGATCGATCATTTCCGCGCGGAGCTGGCGAAGCACTTCGTCACCTTCGATCCGGGCGATGTCGACGAGAAGCTGCTGCTCGACCGCGCGCTTGCCGCCGCGCGCGAGGGCAAGGACTGGATCGAGACCGAGGCGCACCGCTTCGGCGGCCGCGAGGGCCGCAACCTGCGCGTGTCGGTGCGCGAGGTGCTCGACATCGCGGGCGACATCGACGGCCAGATCTACATGCGCGACTTCAAGCTGATCGACCAGAGCGACATGATCGTGTCGCTCGTGCCCGAGCTTCCGAACGGGACGCCGGGGCTGTCGAGCGGCGTCGAGCGCGAGCTGCAGCATGCGTGGGAGCACACGAAGGAGGTCTACGTCGTGTGGAAGCCGCGCAAGGCGCCTAGCCCGTTCATCACCGAGACGGCGACGAAGATCTTCCGCTCGGTCGACGAGGCGCTTGCGCACTTCGAGTCGAAGGGCATGTTCCACCCGGGCAACCTGTTCTCCCGCTGAACGCGCCGCGCACGGCGTCGCGCACGGCGTCGCGTCCGATCGGGGCCATGAGCCATGCCGCGCTATCGCCTGACCATCGCCTACGACGGGACGGACTTCCATGGCTGGCAACGGCAGGAACCGGCCGACGCGCCGCCGCTGCGGACGGTGCAGGGCGTGGTGCAGGAGGCGGTCGCGGACCTGATCGGCGTGCGCGTCGATGTGGTCGGCGCGAGCCGCACCGATTCGGGCGTGCATGCGGTCGGCCAGGTGGCGGCGTTCACGGCCGATGTGCGCGTGCCGATCGCGCGGCTCGCGGCCGCGATCACCGCGCGGCTTCCGCGCGATGTGCAGGTGCTGCGCGCCGAGGAGACGCACGACGAGTTCAATCCGATCGGGGACGCGCGCAGCAAGTGCTACCGCTACTCGATCGAGCACACGAGCCACCCGCATCATCCGCG
>CAIXEV010000508.1 GCA_903918555.1 uncultured bacterium
ATCTCGCCGCGCAGGTTCTCGCTGATGATGAGACCTGCCGGGCTGTCGGATCCGCGGTTGATGCGGAATCCGGTCGACAGCTTCTCAAGCGTGCCCGAGAGAGCGCGCTGGCTGCTCGAGTTCACGCGCTGCGCGATCATGGACGGGACATTCGAATTGATACGACTCATGGCTATTCCTCCGTGATCCGCCTTTGGTGGCGGTTGCCCGTCGCGGCCGGATGTTTCATCCGGATAGGTCGCTCGGGGCTCGTTCAGTCCTCGGTCAGGTCCTCCGACCGAGTCAGTCTGGGATCGAGGACGCCTCCAGCGTCCCGCACATGCCGAGTGGAAACCCGGCGCGCTATGGATCGGAGCACGCCTGCGTCTTCTTCATGATTGCGACAGACAACGCAGGCGTTGTGCTGCGGAGAGGCTGCGGGATTCATCCACATGGCACGAACCGCACCGCCGGGACAACCCGCATCGCCCGCATGGACGCGACAGGCCGCACAGGCTGCACAGGTGGAACGCCGTGCGGACAGGCTCGATAAGAGCGCGCGTCAACGAAAGCAAACCGCCCAGGCCTTCGCCTGGGCGGTTCGACTGAATCACCGTTCCCCCGGCTGCGGAAAGGGCGTTTGCCCCTCCGCAGCCTCATGCCTTAGCGCATGAGCTGGAGGATCGACTGCGGAGCGGAATTGGACATCGCGAGCGCCTGCGTCGACGCCTGCACCAGGATCTGCGCGCGGGTCATCTTCGCCGTCTCGGACGCGAAGTCGGTGTCGCGGATCGCGCTCTCGGCCGCGGTCGTGTTCTCAAGCGCGACACCGAGGCTGTTGATCGTGGCTCCGACGACATTCTTGGTGAACGCGCCGAGTCGACCGCGGAGGCTCGAGACCTGCTTGGTCGCAGTGTCGAGGATCTCCTGCGCCTTCGTCAGGTTGCCGGTCTGCACATTGGCAGCGCCGCCCGACTTGAGCGCCGCGAGGAAGCCGGTCGTCGAGTTGCCGAGGTTGGCGGTCGTGACCGTCTCGATGCCGAGCGACACCTTGCCTGCGAGGTTGACATCGGGCGCGAGGTTGAAGTCGGCGCCGCCGCCAGTCACATTGAAGGTGCGCGAGCCGCCAGTGGTGTTGAAGCTTCCGGAGCCAGAGCCCACGAGCGTCACGCCGACATCGAAGCCGTCGAGCGCGACGCGGGCGGTGAGGCCGCGGGCGCTTGCGACGACGCCGTTGATGTTCACCATCGCGTCTCGGCCAGTCGCGCGGAGCTCCTGCACCGCAGTGCCGCCAGCCGTTGCCGAGACGAAGTTGGTCGTTGCGTTCGCGTTGGCGATTTCACGCATACGGACGAACGACTCCGTGCCGAAGCCGGTCGAGTCGACGCGGACATTGTTGCCGCAGACCGTCGCCGACACGCCGAGCGCCTCGGTGAAGGCGTTGATCGCCGTGCGGATCTGGGCCTGGCTGGTGCCCGACGCGAAGCTGAACTGCTGCGCGCCGCGGGCGCCCGCGACTTCGAAGGTCACCGCGCCC
>CAIXEV010000509.1 GCA_903918555.1 uncultured bacterium
CACCCGGCGAACCCGACCATCGGGCTCACCGAGTCACACAACCAATCCGTCCATTCCCCTCCGGATCCTGTCCCCTCCGCCCACGCGTCCGGACGCGCGCGGGCGGCACACACAACTCGCTCAGTCGTTCACGCGAGCTGAGCGTCCAAATCCAAGAATCGAGTCCGCCGCGCTCTCCGCGTCGGCGTCCGTCGTGACGGCGCCGGCGACCGGCTCGCCGCCAAGAATCGCGTTCGTGGCGGCAGCCTCCTCGGCGGCGCGCTCCGCGGCCTTCGCCGCTTCGACCGCACGCTCTTCCTCGACGATGCGTGCGCGCGCGGACGCCGCAGTGCAGATCTCGTCGGACAGCTCGTCGGTCAATCCGAGTTCCTCGACCAGCATCGGCGGGCCGAGCTCCTCGATGTCGAACACGCTGATCATGCCGAGCGCGCCGATCTTGTCGAGCAGCTCGTCGGTGACGCCCGCGATCGGACGCAGCGTCTCGCCGAGGATCTCGAGACCCTTCGCGAACTCGGTCGGCGTGAGGATGTCGATGTCCCAGCCGGTCAGCTTGGCGGCAAGACGGACATTCTGCCCGCGCTTGCCGATCGCAAGCGACAGCTGGTCCTCGCGCACGATGATGGTGGCGCGGCCGAGCTCGAAGCAGAGGCTGACCTCCTCGACGGCGGCCGGACGCACTGCGTTCGAGATGAGCACCTGGCTCGACTCGTTCCACAGCACGATGTCGATCTTCTCGCCGTTGACCTCGTCGACGATGTTGCGGATGCGGCTGCCGCGCACGCCGATGCACGCGCCCTTCGCGTCGACCTTGGAGTCGACGCTCGCGACCGCGACCTTGCAGCGCTGACCGGGCTCGCGGGCGAGCGCCTTGATCTCGATCACGCGCTCGGCCACCTCGGGCACCTCGGCCTCGAAGAGACGGCGGATGAAGTCGGGACGGCCACGCGACAGGATGATCTTGACCTGGCTGCCTGCGTCACGCACCTCGTGCACGAGGCAGCGGATGCGGTCGCCGGGCTTGAACATCTCGCCGGGGATCTGCTCGGACTTCGGCATGAAGCCCTCGGCGCGGTCGACCTGCACGATGAGCGCGGGGCCTTCCTGGCGCACGACGGTGCCGGTGACGATCTCGCCCTGACGCTTCGAGAACTCCTCGAGGAGGGCGTTGCGCTCGTCCTCGCGGAACTTCTGGATCATGACCTGCTTCGCGGTCTGCGCCGGAATTCGGCCGAGCTTCTCGATCGGGATGATCTCGCGGCCGCCATCGGGCAGGTTGCGCCAGATGGACAGCGCGCCGCTCAGGCGATCCATCTCGCAGCCGAACTCCTCGGTGTCGAGCGAATCGAAGTGCTTGCGCGCGGCGCTGACCATCGCCATCTCAAGATCGCGAATGAGATGCTCCCGATCGATGTTGCGATCGCGAGCGATGGAGTCGAGGAGTCGAAGCGTTTCAGAAGTCATGACAGGGCCCTTGATGAATTGTCCGAGGCGATCAGACATCGATCAGATGTCGATGCCTCGGTTGAGTTGTCGCCGCGACCTGCG
>CAIXEV010000510.1 GCA_903918555.1 uncultured bacterium
AAGCAGTCCCCGGGCAGCTTCCTCGCGCGCCTCGGCCGAACCCGCGCGCTGCTGCTCCTTCGCAACTACATCGACGCGGAGACGGAGATCGAGCTCGCCCTCAGGCTCTCTCCGAACGACGACCATGCGCGCCTGATCCGCGGCAACATGGATCACCGGCTCGGCCACATCGACGAGGCCGTCCGCAACCTGCGGCCGGTTGCCCGCGGCCGTGGCCCGCACGCCGCCGAGGCGCACCTGAACATGCTGATGGCGCTCGACCAGGGCGGCCGGCACGAGGAGTTCGCGGCCGAGGCGGCGATCGACGGCGCGTGGCGCAACGATCCGCGCGCGCTCCTGATGCTTGCGCGGGTGACGGTGATCAAGGACCGCGAGGCGGGCGTCCGTGCGATGGAGGACATCTTCCGCAGCCATCCGCATCCGACGCTGCGGCGTTCCGCCGGATTCGAGGCGGCTGCGCTGCTCGACAAGCTCGGCCGGTATCGCGAGGCGTTCGACCTCGTGAACGCCGTGCACGCGGCGACCTCGACGCACTACGAGCGCGAGATGTGGATCACCCCGCTCGAGCAGCAGCTGGCGCTGCTGCAGAAGGGCCGCGGGTTCTTCAAGCCGCGCGCCGAGCCGGTGAAGGGCGCCGCGTTCGTGGTGGCGCTTCCGCGCTCGGGCACCACGCTGCTCGAGCAGATGCTCGACCGACATCCGGCGATCGGCGGCATCGGCGAGTTCGATGGCCTCGATCTCGTCAGCCGAACGCTGTACGAGACGGGCGGCTGGCCGCGCGTGCCGTCGGCGGTTCCCGATGCGCGCTTCCGCGAGCTGCAGCAGCGCTACCTCGCGGGCGCAAGCCGCGTCCGAAAGCCGGGCGCGAGCTGGTCGTTCGACAAGAGCCTGCGGACCTGGCGCGTGTTGCCCGAGATCGGCGCGGTCCTGCCGGGCGCGGTCTGCATCTCGGTCGACCGTGATCCGCGCGATGTCGCGACCAGCATCTTCCTGTCCTTCTTCAACGCCGGCTCGCAGGAGTGGACGCAGAGCATCGCGTCGATCCGCGACATGATCGACATGCAGCGCAGGATCGTGCCGCAGGCGTTCGATGTGCTCGAGCTCGCGCACGAGTCGATCATCTACGAGGACCTCGTGGAGCAGCCGGCCTTGTTCGCCGAGCGCTGCCTCGCGCGCATGGGGCTCGAGATGGACGAAGCCGTGCTGTCGCCCGAGAAGAACACGAAGGCCGCGTTCACGCTGTCGGCCCAGCAGGTGCGGCAGCCGATCAACAAGCGCTCGGTGGGGCGATGGCGCAACTACGAGTGGGCCTTCGATTCCTCGTGGGACAAGCTGGTCGAGGCGCACGAGGCTCGGCGGCAGTTTCGCTAGGTCTTGAGGCAGTTCCGCGACGCTCGACCGCAGTCTCGCGACGCTCAGGTCGCGCCGCGCGCGTGCGCACGGCGTCGCTCGTGCTCGGCGACCACGGCTTCCCATGAGGCATCGAACGCAAACGCGTAGTTCTTCCACCGGCCGACCGATGTCCGGTTGATCGGTCGCCGGACCTGCGCCACCGACTGGGTCATCGCCGCTCGCGTGTTCTGCTCGGGCGACAGCACGGCGTCGTCCATCTCGAGGCCGAGGAGCGCGAGCGCGCGGCGGGCGTCGCGCGCCGGATCCTCGACGAGGTCCTCGTAGAGCACCGAGACATGCGGGATGCCGAGCACCTCGAGAAGCCGCGGCATCACGCGCTGCGAAAGCTCGATCGTGCGTCGGATCGAGTCGGGGCTCGTGGTCCAGATCTGCTGCCCGGGCTGGAAATGCGAGAGATAGAGGCTCGTGGCGAGGTCGCGCGGATCGCGCTCGACCGAGATGCACGCTGCGCCGGGCAGCACCATCGCGAGCTCGGGAAGCGACTGCCAGGTGCGGAGGTTCTTGTCGAAGGTCCAGCGCGCGTCCGCGCGGCGGTTGCGCTCCGCGCCCGCGAGATAGAGCCGCTGCAGCGCAAGCGCGGACTCGCGCGGCACATCGTTCGGCCGCCGCGGCCAGCATGCGTGCTGTCGGAGTCCCGCGCACACCGCGCCGAGGCCTGCGTACTCGCCGATGCCGCTGATCGCCGGGTGTCGGTCGAGCATCTGCTCGAGCAGCGTGGTTCCCGATCGCGGCAACGCGCAGATGATCACGACGCCCTCGACCTTCGGCGCGAGGGGCGTGATCCAGTTGCCTTCCTTCTCGGCCCGCGCGAGCTGCTCGTTGATCGGGCGAAGCACGCGCTCGAAGTCGAAGTCGCCGTCGGTCGCGGCGCGCACCTCGCGCGCAAGGTCGAACGCGCCGCGATACTCGCCGGCGCGGTCGAGCAGCGTGACGCCCTCGAAACCCGCCTGGCGTCGAAGCGCGAGCGGCCCGCCGCCGCGGAGCAGCGTCTGCAGCGCCGCCACGCCTGCAAGCGCGTCGTCCGCCGCCACGCGCCGCGCCTCGTGCAGGGCGGCGCGGGGATCCTGCCGCCACGGGCCCGGGCGCTCGAAGAGCTCGCGCCACTCGTCGCGGCGCCCGCTGTGGTAGAGGATGTCGAGGAGCACGAGAAGCGCCTCGTTCGACTGCGCGGTCTTCGCGAGCGCGTGCGGGCGCAGGCGTTCGACCGCGTCTGCATCGCGGCCGTACATCGCGTCGAGGTTGGCGCGGATCGTGTTCGCCACCGGGTCGCCTGGCGCCACCTTGAGCGCTCGGTCGAGCACGAGCTCGCCCTCGATGTCTCGGCCCATGTTCAGCAGCGCGCGCGCACGGCCGAGCAGCCCGACGGGGCTCGACGGCAACTTCGCGAGAAGCTCGTCGGCGGCGCGCAACGCGCCCGCAGCGTCGCCCGACTGAAGCAGCCGTTCGACGGTCATCGCAGGTGTCTCGCGTGCGGGCATCGTGGATCGACTCTACCCGCAACGGCGCGCGGTGGTGGAGGGATCGGTCGCGGTGGTCGCGGGAGTCGGCCCGGCACTCGGGCGCCGACGCTTTCGCGTAAGTTCCTGCGAATGTTGGACTTGCAATGCTCGAGCTTCGATCGCGCCGCCGCGCCGCCCGTGCGGGTTGTGTGAAGCCGCCAATCTCCACGGAAACGCTGACATGGCTCGGGCTGATTTCACGCTTCGGTTGCGACGGGATGCTTCGCCCTTTGGCGGACGCTTGCTCACTGGAGATCTTCGATGCGTCGGATGGCCCTTGTCGGAGCGTTGGTGTCGGTTGTTGGCGTTGCCCCTGCGTTCGCGGGCCTGGTGACCGTCTCCGACCAGAATGGGCAGCTGGGGTCGTACTCGCAGATCTCCGACGCGATGGCGTGGATCAGCGGCCAGGGCAACCCGTCGACGATCTACTCGGTCTTCGCGAGCTCGAGCCAGTACAACGGCTTCGAGGCCGTCGACAACTCGTCGCTGTCGTGGGGCAATTCGCCCGGCGTGATCGAGATCGACGGCACCATGCGCGTCCGCTCGACGAGCAGCCTGACGGTCGAGATCGGCGGCCTGAGCAACGCACTCGCGGCCTCGGGCGGTCCGGTCGACTACGACACGATTCTCTGCACCGGCCTCGTCAAGATCGAGGGTGCCGTGAACATCCAGCTCGTCGGCGGCTTCGTCCCGGCCTACGGCAACACCTTCGAGATCATCGCCTCGGGCACCGATGTGCAGCTCTTCTCGACGGCGACCGTCAACGGCCCCGCGCTCGGCGGCGGCCTGTCCTGGCAGCTGTCCGTCGGCAACAGCACCTTCGCGGGCCCCGACTACGGCGCGAAGAGCCTGTTCGTGACCGTGGTTCCGAGCCCCGGAGCGCTCGCGCTCATCGGGCTCGCCGGCCTCATCGCGCGCCGTCGCAAGTAAGGCGGTGGCCCGCGGCGTAGACTGGACGCCGTGCGAGTCGCGCTTGCCACCTGCGCCGTTCTGCCGCGTGCAGACGCGGATCTTCCGCTCCTGATCGACGCGTTCGGTCGTCGCGGCGTCACGGCCGAGGCGGCCGTCTGGGACGACCCGGCGATCGCCTGGCGCGACTTTGACACGGTGATCGTGCGTTCGACCTGGGACTATGTCGAGAAGTTCGAGGCGTTTGCGCGCTGGATCGACGCGACCGCGCGCGCGACGCGCCTTCTCAACGACGCGCCGATCCTTCGCTGGAACCTGCACAAGCGCTATCTCCTCGAACTCGCCGCGCGCGGAGTCGACATCGTGCCCACGACCTTGCTTGAGGCCGGAAACGAGGCCGACTGGGCGGGTCTCTTCGCGCGCCACGGCGACCTTGTGCTCAAGCCCGCGGTCTCGGCGGGGAGTTTCGCGACCATTCGCGTGCATGCCGGGGACGCGGAGACGGCGCGCAGGCACCGCCAGGCGCACATCGGGCGCGATTTCCTCGTGCAGCCGTTGCTTCGGTCGGTCGTCGAGCACGGCGAGACGAACCTCGTCTGCTTCGACGGACGCCCATCGCACGCGATCCACAAGGGTGCGCGCTGGAGCGGCGAATCCGAGCAGTCTCGCGGTCTCGTGGAACCGTCGGCGGGGGAGCTCGCCCTCGCGGAACGGGCGCACGCCGCGGTGCGGGCGCTTGGCCTCGGCGTCCCCATCTACGCCCGCGTCGATTGCGCCGCCGGCCCCGATGGCCTCCCGCTGCTGATGGAGCTCGAGCTGCTCGAGCCCTCGCTCTTCCTCGACCGTTCCCCACGGTCCGCAGCGCTTCTGGCCAACGGCGTCATCGCTCGTACCTGGCGCATAACACGCGATTCGCTGGAAGAAGCCGAATTTCGGCCGATTGGGTGACTCGATCGGGGGCGTGTTTGCGCCTTGATCCTGAGAACGCAACTGTCGGCGGGCGTTTCGCCCAAGCAGCGTTCGCGAGAAAGGTCATTTACCCATGAAGAATTCGATTGCCGCCTGCGCTGTCCTCGGCGCCCTCGTCGTCTCCACCGCCGCCAATGCGAGCCTCGTCACCGTGCAGTGCACCGGCACCGGCGCTGGTCGGAATGTCAGTGTGACGCACGGAACGACCACGGCGAGCGTGTTCGCCGGTCAGATTCGCCTCACCCTGACCGGCAGCACCGGCCAGAACCTCAACGGGCTCTGGACCTCGTTCTGCACCGAGCTCAGCCAGTTCATCTACATCAACGGCGCTGCGCAGAGCTACACGGTCCTCCCCGTGTCGGATCTTCCGATCCCGGGCGCGGGCATGGGCACCGTGCGCTCGAGCGCGATCGCGCGCATGTACGCGGCCGCAGCCGGCACGCAGTTCGGCACCAACAGCGACATCGCCGCCGCGTTCCAGATCGCGGTGTGGGAAGTGTCGATGGACTACGACGGCACCGCCGCGAGCCTCAACACCGGCGTCGGCAACTTCAAGGGCAACAGCCTGACCGCGGCCATCAACGGCCACCTGACGAACCTGTTCGCCGCCGCCTCGAACACCGGTGGCGTGGGCTCGAACATCCTCGGCATCGGCAACGCGACCTACCAGGATCAGATCCTCGACCTGTCGAACGGCATCCCCGCGCCGGGCGCGATGGCGCTCCTCGGCCTCGCTGGAGTCGTCGGCGGCCGTCGCCGCAAGTGATGCATCTTCCCGCATGAACCGCACCCCTCGGAGGCAACTCCGGGGGGTGTGTCTTTTTGTGCGTCACTTTGCTGGGCGATTGACAGGATTCGCAGGGCGATGCACGGCGCGCTGCTCGGGCCATGCGCCGAAGAGCGTCGCGTGCATGATGCGGTAGAGCGCCGTGTTGTCGAGGTCGCCGCGCACGAGCTCGCTGTTCACGCCCGCGGCGCGCACGACGACGGGGTCGCCGCCGTCGGCCATGCTCGCCCACGCGACCGCGAAGGGTAGCCGCGCGCCCGACGCATCGGGTGCTGCGACGAAGGGCTCGCTTCGCGGGCCGGCGACGCCATCGAGCGGCGCGGGGTCGTTCGGGAGCGACGCGGGCAGCGGCTTGCCCCGCACGATCACGCCTGCTTCCTCGGGCATCGCGACCAGTTGCGGCCGGCTCGCATCGCTGTCGGCAGCGACGAGCACCAGCGTGTCGGGATGTTCCGCGCGGAAACGCTCCGCCGTCGCGATCGCCGCGTCGGCGCGGCGCATCGCCTCGAGCAGCCCGCCTGCATTGTTGAGGTTCGAGAAGTTGTCGGTGCCCTCTTCCTCGACCACGAGGAAGAAACCGCTTGGATTGCGCGCGAGGACGCGCAGCGCCGCGCCGGTCATCTCCGCCACGGTCGGCGCGCCCGGCGAGTAGAGCGGAAGCCCGCGCGCGGCGAGCACCTGTTCGGTCGCGTCGTTGTAGGTGTCGGTCTCGGCGAAGAGCCCGAGAAGGTGGGTCGTTTCCGCCGGAACTGCAGCCAGTTCCTCGCGCGTGAAGACGACCGTGTAGCCCGCGGCGCGCGCCTCGTCGACGAGGTTGCGGCCGTCGGCACGGCGCCCCGCGCCATGTCGGCCCTGCACGCCCTTCGGAAGAAAGTAGGCTTCGCCGCCACCGAGGATCACCTGCGGCTTGCCCTCGAGCAGTTGCCGGCAGATCTCGTCGGCCATGCTGCGCTTCGCCACGCTTGCGAGGAAGCACCCGGTCCCGGGCTCGGCGAGGTGACCTGAGTTGACGACGCCGACCGAGCGGCCGTCGCGCAGCGCATCGCGCATGAGGCTGATGCGCTCGCCCGTCGGCGCGAGCGGGACCTCTGCGCCGTCCATGCCGTAGCTTTCGAGCGGAACCTTCACGCCGTACGCGTGGACCGTGCCGCCCGAGTTGCTCGCGGGCGCGAGGCTGCCGCGCACATGCGGGCGATAGAGCGCGATCGACGGGAGCGTGTCCCACGCGAGCCTGCCGTCAGGGCCGACCTGGTCGACGCGCGCGAGCCCCCAGTGCCCGAGGCCTGTGCCGTCGGGATGGATGAAGATCACGCTGCCGCGCGCGGGCGACGGCGGAGCAGGCGTCGCCGGTGGATTGGCGGCGAGCGCGGCGGCCGCAACGAGAAGCAGACTCAGCATGCTCGCACGATAGAAGAAGAAATCGCCCCGCGCGCATGGCGTGCAGGGCGATTTGCATGGTCTTGACGCGGGCGCTCAGCGCACCTTCGCGAGGAACTTCTTCGTCTCGGCGCGCGAGGCCTTGATGATCGCGTCGGCGGCCTTCGGGTTCGCCTTCGCCTCGAGCAGCGCGGTGAGCATCATCGGCGCCACGATGGTCGCGTCGCTCTCGACGACGAACATCGGGGTCTTCTCGGTGAGCTTGTCCCAGGTGATCTTCTCGTTGGGCGTGGCGCCCGAGTACGAGCCGTACGAAGTCGTCGAGTCGCTGATCTGGCAGAAATACGCCCACGGACGCACGGGTTCCTGCAGGTCGTACTTGATGCTCGGCACGACGCAGATCGGGAAGTCGCCGGCGATGCCGCCGCCGATCTGGAAGAAGCCCACGCCCTTGCCCTTCGATAGCACGGCGTAGTCGTCGTAGAAGCGAGCCATGTATTCGATGCCGCTCTTGACGATCGATGCGCTGAAGTCGCCGAACTTCACGTGCGACGCGAAGATGTTGCCGAAGGTCGAGTCCTC
>CAIXEV010000511.1 GCA_903918555.1 uncultured bacterium
GAACCGCGGGAGTCCAGTCCCCATGGGTGCCAGCAGACTTCAGTCTGCTGAACGGGGGATGTCGGAGTCGATGTCCGGCACCCAAGGATTCCGCCTCGCACGATTGGAACCGCGGGAGTCCAGTCCCCATGGGTGCCAGCAGACTTCAGTCTGCTGAACGGGGGATGTCGGAGTCGACGGCTGGTTCCCCTCGCTCAGCAGGCCGAAGTCTGCTCGTATCGACAGGCCGTGCGCGGTGCTCGTGAACCCTCAGTCGCGCCATCCATTACACTCACCGCATGACGATCTTCGCGAAGATCCTGAGCGGCGAGATCCCGTGCCACCGCGTCTATGAAGACGCGCATGTCCTTGCGTTCCTCGACATCGGGCCGGTCTCCGACGGGCACCTACTCGTGATCCCGAAGGAAGCGAAGGCGCACCTCCACGAGCTCTCCGACGACAGCGCCGCCGCGATCGGCCGCGTGCTGCCGCGGCTCGCGCGCGCGGTCATGGCCGCCACCGGCGCGACCGCGTACAACATCCTGCAGAACAACGGCGCCGCGGCGCACCAGGCCGTGATGCATGTCCACTTCCACATCATTCCGAAGCTCGCTTCAGCGGGCCTCGGCGTGGGCTGGAACGCCGGCAAGCTCGACGGCGCGCGCGCGCAGGAGCTCGTCGCCTCCATGCAGGCGGCGATGAACCGATGAGCCCCGCCGCCTACCCGACCGACTGGAACGCGATGTCGCTGCCGGCGCTCTTCGACGCCCTGTGCCGCGCCGACGCCGAGGACGCCGTGACCCGCGCGCTGCGCGAGGATCTCGGCGACGCGGGCGACATCACGAGCGCCGCGTGCTTTGGCCCGAACGACCGCGGCCGCGCGAAGATCGTGAGCCGCGCCGACGGCGTCCTCGCGGGGATCCGCGTGGCCGAGATCGTGGCGGCGCGCGCGGGCCTTTCGCTGCGCGTCCATGTCGAGGACGGCGCGCGCGTCGGCCGCGGCACGCCCATCGCGACCGTCGAGGGGCCGCTTCTCGCGCTCCTCTCGCACGAGCGCACGATGCTCAACTTCCTCACGCTCCTGTCGGGCAACGCCACGCTCGCCGCGCAGTTCATCGACGCGGTGCGCGGCACGCGGGCCGCGATCAGCGACACGCGCAAGACGACTCCAGGCCTGCGCACGCTGCAGAAGTACGCGACGCGCTGCGGCGGCGCGACGCTGCACCGCATCGGCCTCTTCGACGCCGCGCTCTTCAAGGACAACCACCTCGGCGCGTTCGGCGGCGATTCGCTCGCGGCCCGCGCCCGCGAGGCCGCGATACGCGCGCGCTCGGCGGCGCCGCTGGCGTTCGTCGAGTGCGAGGTCGACACGCTCGCGCAGCTCGATGAGATCCTCTCGCTCGAGCAGGGGATCCTCGACATGGTGCTGCTCGACAACATGGACCCGGGCACGCTCGGCGAGGCCGTGCGCCGCCGCGACACGCGCGCGCCGTGGATCAAGCTCGAGGCCTCGGGCGGCGTTCGCCTCGACACCGTGCGGCGCATCGCAGCCAGCGGCGTCGACCGCATCTCGGTCGGCGCGCTCACGCATTCGGCGTCGGCGCTCGACCTCGGGCTCGACCTCATGATCGATCATGCGAGCGATCATGCGAGCGATCACACAACCGACCGCACGACCGACCGCACGACCGACGGAGCGCCTCGGTGAACGCGCCCGCGGTCGCGTTCGCCGAGTGGCACGCGCGCCTCGAGGACGCGTGCCGCGGGCTCCACGCGATCCGCGGCGTCGTGGCGCTCGCCGACACCGCCTCGACCCAGGACGCGCCCGAGACGCGCGCCGCCGCCGCCGGCACGCTCGTCACCACCTGGCGGCAGACCGCCGGTCGCGGCCGCTTCGGCCGCAACTGGGCCGACACGGGCACCGAAGGCGTCGCCGCGAGCTTCGTCGTCGAGGCGCAATCGAGCGAGCGGCTCGCGCTGATCGGCGCCCTCGCCGCGGCGCAAGCCTGCGAGAGCGCGCTCGGCGCTGCGGTCGGCATCAAGTGGCCCAACGACACCATCGTGGCCGGGCGCAAGCTCGCGGGCGTCCTCATCGAGCGCCGCGGCGAACTCGCGGTCATCGGCATCGGCATCAATGTGTCGCAGAGGGCGTTCGACGGCGAGCTCGCCGCGCGCGCGACGAGCCTCGCGATGCTCGGCGCGCACGCCGACCGCGTCGATGTGCTGTGCGCGCTGCTCCGATCGCTCGACGGCGCGCTGGCCGCGACCGACGAAGCGCTCGTGGCGGGATTCCACGCGCGCGACGCCCTTCGCGGCGCGCGCGCTCTCTTCGCGACGCCCGACGGTCCGGTCGAGGGCGAGGTGCGGTCGATCGACCCGATGCACGGCCTCGTGGTGCGAACCGAGACAGGGGAGCGTTTCCTGCCCGCCCAGTCGACGAGCGTGGCAGAATGGGGTGGAGTTCGCGTGCGCGCGCTGTGAAGCGGCCTCAAGCGCCACGGCGATTCGCGCCGATATCCGCATTGATGACGCCAGCAGTCCTCATCCTGACCGTCGCCGCGCTCGCCGA
>CAIXEV010000512.1 GCA_903918555.1 uncultured bacterium
GCATCGATCCGATGCCGCTTGAGGCGATCGCCGCATGTTCATCCCCATGGAACTCTCCCGCGTGCTGATCCTCGACTCGAGCCCCGAGCAGTTCGTCACGCTCGCCGAGAAGGGTGGCGCGCGCAGCTTCGCGATCAAGATCGGCACCGCCGAGGCGATCGCGATCGAGCGTCGCCTGCGCGGCGATGCTCCGCCGCGGCCGCAGACACACGAGCTGCTCGAGTCCGCGATCCGCGCGCTCGGCGGCGAGCTCGAGAAGGTGCTGATCCACACGCTCGACAAGGGGACCTTCTTCGCGACGCTTCTGATCCGGCAGCAGGGCGAGCTCGTCGAGGTCGACGCGCGGCCGAGCGACGCGCTCGCGCTTGCGGTCTCTCGCCGCACGCCGATCGAGGTCGACGAGGAAGTGGTGCGCCATGCGAGCGACGAACGACCTGACATCCTTCCGCCGATCGAGGCGGGCGAGGAAGACGATGACGACTGACGCTGGCTTCGCCGAGACCGGACCGGGTGGACAGGGCGCATTCGACGCCACGGATGTCGTCACGCCGCCGCGCAACGCGCCGCTTGCGATCCATCCTGCGTGCGGCATCATGCTGCCGTCGGACTGGATCACGCTGGGCGCCCCGCGCCTGCGGCCCGACCCGCGGCCCGGCCCGCGCGCCGCGCGCGAGGATGGAGTCGGCGGCGTGCTCAAGGAACGCGCCGAGGACTTCATCGTCGAGGAGATGCCCGCGTACGACCCGAGCGGCGAAGGCGAGCACATCTACCTCGGCGTCCAGAAGACGAACATGCCGCACACCGAGATGCTCGGGCTCATCGGCCGTCACTTCGGCGTCGACGAGAGCGCGATCGGCTTCGCCGGCATGAAGGATCGCGTGGCGGTCACGCAGCAGACGATCTCGGTGCATCTGCCGCAGCACAAGCCCGTCGGCGAGCTGAAGCACGACCGCCTCGTCGTGATGTGGGCGCAGCGCCACACGAACAAGCTGCGGCGCGGGCATCTGCGCGGCAACCGCTTCGTGATCCGCATCCGTCAGGTCGATCCGATGAAGGTGCGCGTGGTGAAGCGCCGCATGGAGGAGCTCGCGGTGCGCGGGATCCCCGACTATTTCGGCGAGCAGCGCTTCGGCTACCGCGCGAACAACCAGGTGCTTGGGCTTCACTATGCGCGCGGCGAGTGGAAGCCGATCCTCGACGAACTGCTCGGCGCGCACGGCACGCCGTTCCCGCCGCACCAGCGCGCGGCGCGCGAAAGCTACGAGGCGGGCGAGTACGAGCTCGCGGCCGACATGTGGGGTCACAACGATCCTGCCGAGCGCATCGCGCTGCGCGCGCTCGCGAAGGGCCGCGACCACGCGGGCGCCGTGCGCGCGATCCCGCAGCACATCAAGAACTTCTGGCTGAGCGCGCTGCAGGGCGCGGTCTACAACGCGACGCTTGCGGCGCGCGTCGCCGACGGAACCTTCGACACGGTGCTTCCCGGCGATGTCGCGGTGCTCGCGGGAAAGTCGTCGGTGTTCCCGGTCTCGCTCGACGCGAACGAGGCCGAACTTGCCGAGCTGCGCGCGCGCTGCGCCGCGCTTGACCTCTCGCCCGCAGGCCCGATCCACGGCCCGAAGATGCTCGAGGCGCAAGGCAAGCCGCTCGAGTACGAACGCGCCGCGCTCGCCGCGTTCGGCGC
>CAIXEV010000513.1 GCA_903918555.1 uncultured bacterium
GTACCATGTTTCGACACCGATTGGGGATTGGTGTAACGGTAGCACAAGTGATTCTGGTTCACTTTGTCCTAGTTCGAATCTAGGATCCCCAGCTTCGAAGCGCAGGCCCTGACGGTTGTCGGGGCCGGTTGCGTTTTGGCCCGTTGCGTTTTGTGGCCTGTCGCGTCTTCAGCGCGTCGGCTCGTTCGGCGCGGACTCGGTCGGCTCGACCGGCGCCAAGGGCGGCGACGGCGGAGGCGGCGGAGGCGGCACATCGGCTGCGGCGATCGCCGCACGCATTTCCGCCATCAGCGCTTCGTCAGCGCGCACGAAGAGCAGCTGCGTGGCGTCGTCGGCGACCAGCCGCATGCGCTCGCGCCGCGCGGGATCTGCGCCGCAGAGGGCCGAATCGACGGCCGCCGCGAGCGCGCTCGGCGCGAGATGCACCGGGCGAACAACCTCGAACGGCGCGAAGCCCTTCGCGGCCGGGTCGTCGAGGCGCGCGAGGAGGTCGCTCATCGAAGCAAGCCGCGTGGGAATGCCGCGCAGGAGAAGGGTGTTCGACAGCGGTTCCACCGACACCAGAACCGTCGCACCGCCCTGCACCGACGGAAGCCCGAGCAGGTCACGCGCTTCAGTTGCGCGAAGCGCGCGGAGCGGCAGGAGCCGCACTTCCTCCGCGGCGGGTTCGAGGCCGCGGTCGAGGCGCGCCACGACGCGCGCAGCCTGGTCGACCTCGCGTGGCGAGCCGAGCAACACGACCAGCCCGCTGGCGGGGTCGTCGACGACAAGCAGCGTGCCATCGGCGCGCGCAGCCTGTTCGCGCAGCGCCGCCGCGACGCGCGTGGCGTCGGCGTGCTGCAGCGACAGCGCGCGCAGGGCGAACGGGCCGACGCTCTGCCCGCGCACGAGGAGTTCGATTACCGTCTCCGCGATGCGCGCCTCGCGGCCCGACCCGACGAGCGCGATCGCGCGCGGATCGCTGCGCTCGGCAAGCACGACGCGCGATGCGACGACCTCGGCTGCGCGCAGGTCGAGCCGCAGCGTCGCAAGCGCGGCGCGGGCGAGCGTGACCACCGCGCGCGGATCGGCCGATGCCGGCAGCTCGCGCAGCCACGGACGCGGGTCGATCGTGCCCACGGCGTTGAACGCCTGCGACACCAGCGAGGTCGCGCGGCCGATGCCGTCCTCGTCGCCGAAGAGATACAGCCTGTCGCCGCGTTCCTCCGCCACGAAGCGGACCTGCGCGCGCGGATCGATGACGGCCGCGACCACGCGGCCCACCTCGTCGACGCGCCGCGGAACGGGGCCGACCTCGAGCACGCGCACCCGACGCGCGCGCGACGCCGCGGTTGCGTCGGCCTTCGCGACGATCAGCTCGATCGCCACGCGCTGCTCCTCCGTCGCGCGCACGAGCAGGCTGTTGCGCGAAGGCTGGACGCGCACCGTCGGAAGCGGATCGGCGCCGTCGTCGGTCTCGAAGAGATCGACGATCGACTTCGCCACCACGGCGGCCTCGCCCGACTGCAGTTCGTAGAGCCGCATCGAGCGCCGCACGGGCGCATCGGGCGCGGCGTCGAGTTCGAAGAGGACTTCCTCCGCCAGTTCGAGCGCTCCCGGCGTCGCGAGCAGCACGACGGCGTTTGCCTTCGCGTCGGCGAGCGCGCGAAGCGGCACCGCTGCATCGGCCTCGGGGCCGTTCGCCTTCGCCTGCTCGCCACCAAGCAGCGCGCCCGGAAGCGCGGCGACCCGCGTCGCCTCGGCGTGCGACAGCGAAACGATCCGCACCCGCGCCGCATCGCGCGGTCCGCGGACTTCGATCGAACGCACGGCGGAGTCGACGACATCGAGCCACGACGGCTCGCCCGTCGCGACGAGCGCTTCGGCCTCCTCCTCCGCATCGAGCAGGAGCCGCGGCGGCTGGCCGCCCGCAGGCCTGCGCGCCTCGACCGCTTGGCGCGCCGCAACCGCAGCAGGCCCGACCAGCGCGCGTGACATCGGATAGACCCGCATCTCCCAGCGCTCCGAGGGCGCGCGGTCGACATCGAGCCGCTCGACGACCGTCCTCGCGAGCGACATCAGTTGCGGCGGCGCGCTGACATAGATGCGGCCACTCGCGCCGTCGGCCACCGCGCGCGGCGCGATGAGCCGCGCACCGTCGCGGACGGCGTCGTTCAGTTCCGCAGGCCAGCGCGTGCGGTCGGCCAGCACGCTTTCGACGATGCCCGAGGCGACTTCCGCGTCGACATGCGCGAGCGCGAATTCCGCGCACTCGATCCAAGGCGCGGACGCGCGAAGCGGTGCCGTCGCCGAATCCGCTCCGTCGATGCGGGCGACGATCGCCTCCGCGAGATCGCAGAGCGCGGAAGGACCCGACACGAGGAGTCGACGGCCTTCGGCGTCTTGTCCGATGCTCACGAGCGGGCGGGCCTTCGCGCCGCCTGCGTCGGTGACGCGCGTGCCGCCGAGGACTGCGCGCACGAGATCCGCCGCAGGCTCGACCGCCGCGTTCCGCACCGGAAGGACGCTTATGCGGTGGTCCGAGCCGCCGAAGCTCATGAGGTAGGTGGGCAGCGCGCGCGCCGCATCGGCGGTATCGAGCGACTCGACGAGCTTCGCGAGCTCCGCGCACCACCAAGTCGGGGCCGCGATCACGAGTGCGTTGCGCGTGGGGTCGGCGCGCACCGTCGCCACCGCGCCATCGCTGTCCGCACATTGATCGAGCAGCTTGGCGAGCGTCTCCGCGCGCGCGTTGCGCAGCGGGATGACCTCCACGACCGTCGCGCCGTCGTTCGCGGTGATCCCGATTCCGAGGTCGCGCACGATCGACCAGATCTCGCCCGTCGGCGCCAAGTGCGCCGACACGATCAGCTGGTCGCCGTCTGGCGTGGCGCGCACTTCGGCCGGTTGCGCCTGCTGCTGCGAACGACCGCGCGACGCGAACCACTCGGAGATCGCCTCGGCTGGCAGCGTCGCGTCGCGCACGGGGATCGTCGAAAGCATGCGCGGGAGCGGATCGCTCGTCGAGTCAAGCGCGCGTGCGAGCATCTCGGATGCGATCAC
>CAIXEV010000514.1 GCA_903918555.1 uncultured bacterium
CCCTCGCCCCGAGCAGCCCGATCTGGTCACGGATGAGATCGTTCCAAACCAGCAGGTCGCTTGCACAGCGGCTCATGCGGTGCAAGGCTCGGACGACGCCTTCATCGGAGAAGTGGTGCAGCACGAGCGATGCGTGGGCGACCTTGAACGGCGCGGCCTCGAGAGTGGCCTCTTCACCGACGAGGTCGTACTTGCCGAATTGGATGCCCTGTTCGCCAGCGGCAGCAGCAGCGGCGCGCGCATGCAGCAGCGCCTCTGCCGCGTGGTCAGTCAGCGTCGCGGAGAGCGTCCATCCGCGCCTCGATGCTGCCCGTACCGCTTCGATTGCGATGTCCCCGGCGCCGGTACCGAAGTCCGCCAGAGTGATCGCCTGCTGGGGGCGAGGAGCGATCCGCCGCTCGATCGCATCAAGCAGGGCTGCGGAGGCGCCGGTCGCGCGATTGAGCCGACGCAGGAATCGGAACTCCGTCGCGGCAGCGGCGGGCTCGGGCGAGTCCGAGTCCAGCACTTCGCGACAAAGGGCCCGTGGGGTTCGCGGATAGGTCAGCATGATCTCGCGATCTACACTATAGTTTCGCTCATGCTTCAATCTACCACATCGCTTCTTGGCAGCGTGTTGTTTGCAGCCAGCGCCACTTTCGTCATTTTGGCTGGCGGGTGCACCAACACCAGGTATCCCGATCTGATGCGGGTCACTGCAGAGTGCGACATGACCATCGCGGAGCAAGAGCGGATCTACACAGGCACTGGCCCCGTCGCGCCCCGCAACTCTGCCCGCGATCGCATCATCAACCTTCGCGAGAAGCAGATGATCATGGCGCAGCGGATCAACGTGAAGTCGATGCCCGAGGTGGCGAGCAAGGCGATCACCGTCGCTGAGGGCGAGGCTCGCAAGGCTGAGCTGGTCAAGGCGGCCACCGAGCGGTACAACGCCGCGCTTGCTTTGCCGATCCCCGTGACGAAGTGAAGCCGGGCGTCGGCTGAGGCGGTCGTCATTCGCAGCGTTGGCGAAAGCATCCGGTCACCCGATCGGCCCGCACACCACCGCGAGATCAATCGTCGCCCCCGGTGCGTCGACCGCTGGTTCGCCGCCTGTCGCGCGTGTTGATGCGCGCAGCAGCGACACCGCGCGCGCGATGTCGGCGGCGAGCGGCGCCGTGAACTTCATCGGCTGGTCGGTCATCGGGTGCTTGACGCCGAGCGTCGTCGCGTGCAGTGCCTGGCGCGCGAGCAGCATCGCGTCGCTGTCGCCGCCGAGGTCGCGCTCGGTCGTGTGCTTGCCGCCGTACATGTCGTCGCCGACGATTCTGAAGCCGAGGTACGAGAGATGCACGCGGATCTGGTGCGTGCGGCCGGTCTTGAGCTCGAGCTCGACCAGCGCGTACCTCGCGCCCGACGGCGCGGTGTAGCGCTCGCGCACGCGGAGAATCGTGATCGACGGCTTGCCCGTGTCGTCGAAGCGCACCGCGTACTTCTCCTTGATCGACGGGTGCTTGCCGAGCGGAAGGTCGATGTTCTCGACATCGCGCTCGGGGTGGCCGTGCACGAGCGCGAGGTAGCGCTTGTCGGTGCGGCGCATCTCGAACTGCTTGCCGAGCCGCCAGTGCGCGGTGTCGTTCTTCGCGCTCACGATCGCGCCCGAGGTGAACTTGTCGAGCCGGTGCACGATGCCCGGCCGCGCGAACTCCTCGCCGACCTTCGACAGCTCGCCGCCCGAGACATGCTTGAACCGCCACGCGAGCGCGTTGACGAGCGTGCCCGACTTGTGGCTGCGCGCGGGGTGGACGATGAGCCCCGCCGGCTTGTTCACCACGATGATCGCGTCGTCCTCGTAGATCACCTCAAGCGGGATGTCCTCCGGCGCGATCGCGCCCGACGGCGGCGGGGGCAGCGTCGCGACGATCCTGTCGCCCTTCTTCAGCTTCGTCGAGCTCTTCGGCACGCGGCCGTTGACGGTGATCGCCTCTTCCTCGATCAGCCGCTGGATCTGCGTGCGCGAGAGGAACGGCAC
>CAIXEV010000515.1 GCA_903918555.1 uncultured bacterium
CGCGCGATCAGCGGCTCCGCGCGCGCGAGGTCGCCCGTGCCGACCGCAAGCGACGCGGCCGGAAGCAGCGTCTGCAGGTCGTCTGGCGCGATCGCGAGCGCACGGTCGTAGAACTCGAAGGCCGTCCTGGTGTCGCCCGCGCGGCCCGCGAGCAGCGCGGCGAAGCGCAGCCGCACGGGGTCGGGCGGCGTGACCGCTGCGGCGCGCGCGGCCTCGGCGCTCGCCTCGCGCACAAGCGCGGCGCGCTTTGCGCCGGCGAGTTCGCCCTTCGACAGCTCGGCGTGCGCGAAGAACGCGCGCGACGCGAGTTCGGCCACGCGCGTCCGCGCTGCGTCGCCGTCGCCCACCGAATCACGCAGCTTGCGCGCGAGCAGCTCGGCCTCGCGCGTGCGGCCGGCCTGCATGAACTTCTCGATCGCGTCGGACGCGTCCTCGAGCTCGCGCGAGGAGATCGCCGCACGCTGTGGAGCGTCTGTCGCGCTCGGGGCATCACGGCCACAGCCGGCGACAAGCGCGATCGCAAGAAAGGTCGTGAGCACTTGGCGCATGCGGAGCCTCAAGGCACAGTCCGATGCGACATCGCTGCCGCAGGCGGCGCGGTGCTACTCCATGTTCAGGGCGGCCAGCTGCAGCGTGACGCCGATCACCATGCCGACGATCAAGCAGCCGATCGAGACCCAAAGCGCGATCTTCGCGTGACGCTCCTGGCCGGGCTGCTTCATCGCGATCGACGCGCAGACGATCGCGGGGATGCCGGTCAGGCAGCCGCAGCCGAGACCGAGTCCGCCGAGGATGTACGACGCGATCACGAGTCCGTTGGGGCCGTCCGACGAGGGGGTCGTGGGCTGGTACACGCCGGGCGCGGGCCACGCGGACGGCGGAGGCGCCATCGTCGGTGCCGCAGGGGTGCCGCCCGGAAGTTCCGACGCGAACACCCAGTTCGCCATGCCTTCCTTCCAGACATACGCGTTCGGGGGAATCATGCCCTGCGCGCGCATGTTCTCGAAGTCTGCCTCGGAGTACGGGCCCGCTTGGTTTCCGTCGATGTTGACATACCAGTTCGCCATGCGAGTCTCCGTGGGCTTGGCCGCGTCGGGCGGCGGGAACAGGGTTTATCCGCGCTCGCGAGGGGCTGTGTCAAGCGGCGTATGATGCGCGCCCCCGAACGCAAGGCAGGACCGATGACCGCAGGAAGTGCAGCCGTGACCCACGCAGACCAGACGCGACCCTCGACCGAACTCCCCAAGGCCTATGTGCCATCGGAGGCGGAGGGCGTCGTCCGCGCGCGCTGGGACGACGCGCGCTGCTTCCACGCCGAGCCGTCGGCGCCGGGCGAGGCGTACACGATCTTCATCCCGCCGCCGAATGTCACCGCCGCGCTCCACCTCGGCCACGCGTTCAACAACTCGCTGCAGGACCTCCTCACGCGCTACCACCGCATGAAGGGCGCGAACACGCTGTGGATGCCGGGCACCGACCACGCGGGCATCGCCACGCAGACGGTCGTCGAGAAGCGCCTGCTGCTCCAAGGCAAGAAGCGCACCGACTTCACGCGCGAGGCCTTCGTCGAGAAGGTGCAGGAGTGGAAGGACGAATACGAGGCCACGATCCTCGGGCAATTGAAGTCGATGGGTTGCTCGTGCGACTTCGACCGCACGCGCTTCACGATGGACGAGACCTGCGCGACGGCCGTGCGCCACGCGTTCTGCACGCTCTTCCGCGACGGCCTCATCTACCGCGGCAAGCGCCTCGTGAACTGGGACCCGGTCACCGAGACCGCGCTCGCCGACGACGAAGTCGAGATGGAGGAAGTCGACGGGCACTTCTGGTACCTGCGCTATCCGCTCGCCGATGGCACGGGCCATGTCACCGTCGCGACCACGCGCCCCGAGACGATGCTCGGCGACACCGCCGTCGCGATCAACCCGAAGGATCCGCGCGCTGCCGCGCTGCGTGGCAAGAAGCTGCGGCTTCCGATCGTCGGCCGCGAAATCCCGATTGTGGAAGACGACTATGTCGTGATGCCCGCGTCGATGGGCGGCGACCCCGCCGATCCGAAGGCGCAGTTCGCGACGGGCTTCCTCAAGGTGACGCCCGCGCACGACCCGAACGACTGGGACATCGGGCAGCGCCACGCGCTCGCCGCGATCAATGTCATGGCGCCGAACGGCTCGATCAGCGACCGCCACGGCTGGACCGATGTCTCCGACGACGCGCGCGCGTTCGTCGGCCTTTCGCGTGAAGAGGCGCGCAAGCGCATCGTCGCGTGGTTCAAGGCGAACGGCCTTCTCGAGGACGCGAAGCCGTACCGCCACTCGGTCGGCCACTCGTACCGCTCGCATGTGCCGGTCGAGCCCTATCTCAGCGACCAGTGGTATGTGCGCGTCACCGACGACCGCCTGCGCGGCACGGCGCTGCGCGCGATGGCGAAGGACCAGGTCGAAGGCGCGCTGCCGGCGGCCGTCGCAGCCGGCCCATCGATGGCGGGCGACGGCGAACTGCAGTTCTTCCCCGCGCGCTACGCGAAGAACTTCCAGATGTGGCACGAGAACATCCGCGACTGGTGCATCTCGCGCCAGCTGTGGTGGGGGCACCGCATTCCCGTGTGGTCGAAGCGCGGCGAGGCGAGCGCGCTTGCGTCGCACCTCGGCATGCTGTCGTCACTCTCATCGTCGCGCGCCACCGTGCGCGCGTCGCGCGTCGTCGACGGCGCCGAGGTCGCCATCTCCGCGCTTTCGAGCGCGAAGGGCGAGCACGACCTCCATGTGTGTCTCCTCGACGACGCCGACGGCGCAGCGCTCGAGGCGGCCGGCTTCAAGCGCGACCCCGATGTCCTCGACACCTGGTTCTCGTCGGCGCTCTGGCCGCTCTCGACCCTCGGCTGGCCCGATCCGTCGAAGTGGGCCGACATGGCGGGGCTCCTCGACCGCTACAACCCGAGCTCGGTCCTCTGCACCGCGCGCGAGATCATCACGCTGTGGGTCTCGCGCATGGTGATGTTCAACC
>CAIXEV010000516.1 GCA_903918555.1 uncultured bacterium
CCGATCTACCTACCTCGGCTACGACCCGCTCGAGTTTCCGCCGCCGAACAAGCCGCGCTCGGGCGAGGCGGCCGACGCGATGCTCGACCACATGCTGATGTACGGCTCGCGCCGCAAGTTCACAGACCGCGAGCTTGCCGACGCGATCCACCTCGACCCGTCGCAGATCAAGGGCCTCGGGCCGAGCCTCGACGCGCTGAAGGCGATGCTCGAGGAACGGAAGAGGAAGATCCTCGAGCGCTACGAGACCTCGCACGCGCGCGACCTCGCGAGCGACGCCTTCGACACGGCCGCCGCGAAGATCGAGGTGCCCGACGCGCTCGCGCCCAAGATCAAGCCCGCGCTCGACGCCGCGCTCGCGCGCCGCCAGCTCGCCGACCTCGAGCGCGTCCATCGCCGCGTGCCCGACGCGACGCCGCTTTCGCACACGGTCATGCGCGCGATCGTGCGGCTGCGCGAGCAGTTCGCGGTCGAGCAGCTCCACTCGAAGTACCCGTTCACGGGCCGCGAGAAGATGGATGTGCCGACCGCGCTCGCCGTGAAGGAGGAGCTCGAGAAGATCGACAAGCTGCTCCGTCAGATCGAGGAAGCGCTCAAGAACGCGAAGCCTGCGATCATCGACATGGACGCGCTGCGCGAGTACGCGAGCGACGAGGAGCTCGCCGACCTCGACCGCCTGCAGCAGCAGGTGAACGAACTCCTGCGCAAGATGGCCGAGGAAGCGGGGCTCGAGCGCTCGCCCGATGGAAACCTAGGGGGCTACAAGGTCTCGCCGCGCGCGATGCGCACCTACCAGAAGCACCTGCTCGCGACGATCTTCAGCGACCTCGCCGACGCGCGCCGCGGCCGCCACGACGGCGTCGACTCGCGCGATGGCGCGGTCGAGCTCCCGTCGACGCGCGCCTACGAGTTCGGCGATTCGCCCGCGAACCTCGATGTCCCGCAGTCGATCTTGAACGCCGTCGCCCGCACGGGCCGCGCGCGTCCCGCGGCCGAAGACCTCGAGGTCCACCGCACGCGCCGCGCGCCGAAGTGCGCCACGGCGCTCATCCTCGACATGTCCGGCTCGATGCGCTACGGCGGGCAGTACATCGCAGCCAAGAAGATGGCGCTTGCGCTCGACGGCCTGATCCGCAGCGAGTACCCGGGCGACTTCCTGCAGGCGATCGAGATGTACACGGTCGCGAAGCTGCGGCCCGCCGCCGAAATCGTCGAGATGCTGCCGAAGATGGTGTCGATCAACGATCCCGTCGTCCGCCTGCGGGCGGACATGTCGGACCCCGAGATCACCGAGCGCGACCTGCCGCTTCACTTCACGAACATCCAGCGGTCGCTCCAGCTTGCGCGGCAGGTGCTCTCGGCGCAGGACACGCCGAACCGCCAGATCTTCCTGCTGACCGACGGGCTTCCCACCGCGCATTTCGAGGGCAGCGACCTCTACATGCTCTACCCGCCCGACCCGCGCACCGAGCGCGAGACGATGCGCGAGGCGATGCGCTGCAAGCAGGAAGGGATCGTGGTCAACATCTTCCTGCTGCCGAGCTGGTCGCAGTCCGAGGACGATGTGCACTTCGCGCATCGGCTGGCCGAGTCGACCGGCGGCCGCGTCCTCTTCGCGGGCGGCGAGGACCTCGACCGCTTCGTGGTGTGGGACTATGTGAAGATGCGCCGCACGATCATCGGATAGCCGCGCGGTGTCTCGTACACTGCGCGCGTGACGACCGCGCGCGACCCGAACCCAGCTGACGAGACCGAAGCCGACGCGACCGAAGGCGACGACCGCGCCGTCGGCCGCGGGTTCCTGCGCTCGCTCGCGGTGTTCGCGATGTTCGCGATCATCCTCGGGGCGTTCTTCTACCTCCGCCCGCGCGCCGCGCCCACTCCCGGCTCGAGTGCGCCCGTCGCGCCGCCTGCGCCGTCGCCTGCGGCCGCGGTCGGCCCGTTGCCGGGCGTCTTGTTCCGCGATGTCGCGGCAGAGGCAGGCGTCGACTTCACGCACGAATCGGGCGCCCGCGGCGGCAAGCTGCTGCCAGAGTGCCTCGGCGGCGGCGTCGCGATCGTCGACCTCGACCGCGACGGCGCGCTCGACCTCGTCTTCACGCAGGGCCAGCCGCTCGAACCCGCCCAAGGCGATCCGGCCGCGGGAAAGGGCGGCATCCGCATCTACCGCAACGCCACCGAGTTCGGCGGCCCGGTCAAGTTCGAGCGCGTCGCGGTCGACGAAGCGCTCTTGCCGAATGTCTACGCGATGGGCCTTGCCGCGGGCGATGTCGACGGCGACGGCAGCACCGATCTCCTCGTGACTTGCGTCGGGCAGGATGCGCTCTTCCTCAACCGGACACCCGCGTACGGCGCGATCGCGTTCGAGCGTGCGCCGCTCCCCGATGAGAACGAGTGGGGGACTTCCGCCGGCTTCCTCGATGTCGACACGGACGGCGACCTCGACGCCGTGATCGCGAACTATGTCGAGTGGACGCCCGCGATCGACCGCAGCGTGAACTTCACGCTCGACGGAATCGGCCGCGCCTACGGGCCGCCGACCGGGTTCGAAGGCTCGATGCTCACGCTGCTCCTGAACGACGGCACGGGAGGCTTTCGCGACGCGACCGCCGCCTCGGGCGTCGCCGTGAAGAACCCCGTCACGGGCGGGCCGTACGCGAAGGCGCTCGGCCTCGTGTTCGTCGATGCGGACCGCGACAGCCGCACCGACATCCTCGTGGCAAACGACAAGACGCCGAAGTTCCTGCTGGCGAACCAAGGCGTCACGGACGGCGTGCCGCGCTTCCGCGACATCGCCGTCGACTCGGGCTTCGCCTACGACCGCGACGGCAACGCGACGGGCGCGATGGGGATCGACATCGCCTGGCCGCGCAACAGCACGCGACTCGCGATCGCCGTCGGCAACTTCGCGAACGAGCCGAGTTCGCTCTACTTCGCGGGTGCGCCGCGCGATGAGAGCCGGATCCCGGCACTCGCCGACGAGGCGCTCGGCCAAGGTTTCGGCGCACCGACGCGCCCGCTCCTCACCTTCGGCCTCCTCTTCGGCGACTTCGACCTCGACGGCGACGAGGACATCGTGCAGGCGAACGGGCACCTCGAGCCAGACATCGCGCGCGTGCAGCCGAGCCAGACCTACGCGCAGCGCGGGCAGTTCTTCGTGAACCGCGGCGGCGACGCGACGCCGCTCTTCGTCGAGGCCGAGCGCGGTTCATGCGGCGCGCTCGAGACTCCGTCGGTCGGCCGCGCGCTCGCGATGGGCGACCTCGACAACGACGGCGACGACGACCTCGTGCTGATCGACCTCGCTGGCAAGGCGCGCGTGCTCGTGAACGAGCAGCGCACGGGCAACAACTGGATCGCGATCGGCCTGCTCGACCCGGCGTCGTTCGGCGCGGAGATCACGGTCGCGGCCGAGATCGGCGGCAAGCAGGTCGTGCAGCGCCGCGTACTGTCGCCGACGCGCAGCTACCTCTCGCAGAACGAGCCGGTCGCGCGCTTCGGCCTCGGCGACGCCACGGGCGCGGTACGCGTCGACATCGACTTTCCCGGCGGCACACGGCAGACCGAAACCCTCGAGGCAGGGAAGCGCTACCGGATCCGCAAGCCTGAATACGTAAGCCTCAATCCGTAAGCCACGATCCGCAAGCCTCAATCCACGGCGCCGCGGCCCGTGAACATCGGCGGCTGAGCGCGCCGCCGTTTCGTTCGGTTTGAAATCTCTCACGGAGGCACGGAGCTCACGGAGGCCCTGTCTTTCAGTCGCCACGCCCCACGCGCGTGCGCGCTTCCGTCATGTCATTTCTCTCCTCCGTGCCTCCGTGCCTCCGTGAGAAAAATCCGCCTGTCAGCCGAGCACGAGCAAAGAAAAACCCCTCGAAGTTCTTCGAGGGGTGGTATTCGTGGGATGTCCTTTGACGGGCGACTGCTGCGCGGGAAGCGGGCCGTCGAAGAAACTCAGAGCTTCTTCGTCTTCTCGAACTTCGCCTTGTCGCGAGCGAGCGCGGCCTTCTCTTGCGCTTCGGTGGTCAGCGTTGCCTTCGCCTTCCCATCCTTCGCCTTCCCGTCCTTCGCCTTGCTGTCCTTCGGATCGACCGGACGGTTCGCGTCGCTGAGGAAGAGGATGCGGGTGCAGGCGCGGCACTGGACAGCGTCGTTCGAGCTCGACGAGAGGCGCGCGTAGGTCTCGAAGGGGACCTCGATGTTGCAGGCGCCGCAGGCGAACTCGCGGTGGCGCATGCTGACGACGGTGATCTCCGCCATCGCCTCGCCCTCGGTCTCGTCGGCGACCTTGTCGAAGAGCTTGCGCTCGCGGTCGGGCACGAGTTCGGCGGCGCGGGCGCGCTCGGCCTCGAGCTCGGAGAGCCGCTCGCCGACATCCTTCATGCACTCGTCGAACTGGTTCTTCGCGACATCGCGGATCTTGAGGCGCTCGGCGATCGTCGACTCGTGCAGCTCGAGACGCTTCTTCGTCTCCTCGGCGCGCTGCATCTCCTCGACGGCGCGCTTCACGACCTCGTCGCGCTGCGTCTCGAGCGACTTCATCTCGTTGAGGATCGCCTTGTACTGCTTGTCGTTCGTCGAGGTGTTGAGCTCGCCGCGAAGCTTCTCGACGCGGGCGGTCGCGGAGCCCTGCTCGACCTCGAGGCCGTGCACGCTCGCCTGCAGCTGCTTGAACTGGGTCTCCAGTTCGGCCTTCTGCTTGGCAAGCAGGGCAAGCTGCTTCTCCTGCGCGCGGAAGTAAGTTTCTGCCGAGGTGACGCGCGAGCGGAGTGCGCGGACCTGGCTATCGACCCGGTGAAGTGTCAGGAGGTTGTCGAGAAGCGCCATGTGAGGGAGGGATTCTATCACGGAACCCCACACGATTCTTGCGCATTTCTCCGATGCGCCAGCTTCCCTTCCCGCCAGCGCGCCTTCCCGTCAGCTCGCCTTCCCGTCAGCTCGTCGGGACGAACCGCAGCAGCCAGTAGACCACGGGACCCGTAAAGAGCGGGCTGTCGAGGACATCGAGCACGCCGCCCATGCCCGGGAGCGTGTGGCCGGAGTCCTTGAGACCCGCATCGCGCTTGAAGGCGCTCTCGGCCAGGTCGCCCGCTTGGCCGACCACCGCGGTCAGCGCGCCGCCGATCGCACCGAGCCAGATCGGGATGTGGTCGGCCGCCTCGGGCAGCGACGCCGAGAGGTGGGCGAGGCCCGCGCCGACGAGCGTGGCGGTCACGACGCCGCCCGCGAGGCCTTCCCAGGACTTCTTCGGCGAGAGCCAGGGGATCATCTTGTGCTTGCCGATCGCCATGCCCGTGAAGTAGGCGCCGGTGTCGCAGGACTTTGTGGTGAGGATCGCGCCGACGAGCACCCACGGCGAGTGCTCGAGCCGCACGAGCATCCAGAATCCGAGGAGCACGCCGCCGTAGATGCCGACGAGGAGCGTGCCGCCCGCGAGCATGAGCGAGCCTTTGGGATCGCGTTCGCGCGACATGCGCAGGAGCGCGACGACGAGCATGAGGACGAGCGCCGACGAGAGGACGCCCGATGCGAGCGACGCCGGCTGGAAGAGCGTGCTGCCCGCTGTGCCGAAGAGGCCGAGGAGCGCCGCCGCGATCGAGGCGAAGAGGCTCGCCTGGATCGATGCCCCGCGCATGAACGCAACCACCTCGCGCGCGATGAGCACCGAGAGGATCGCTGCGAATCCGAAGAGGATGAGCCCGGGCGGCAGGCCGTGTTCGGCGGCGCGTGCGTCGAGCGAGCCGTCGAGCCACACGATCCCGAGGATGAGCGCGATGAGGAGGGGGCCGGTGATGAGTCGTTGCCAGAGCATGCGTGCGCCCCGTGTCTTGTGTCGCGTTTCGCGTGCCTCGCCTCGCGTGCCTCGTCTCGCGTGGCTCGTCTCGCGTGGCGCGCGTCGTCAGTAGGTCGGCATCGAGCGGTCGATGTCGGCGGCCCAGAGATGGATGCCGCCGGCAAGGCTGCGGACATTGCGGAATCCCGCCGCCCGCAGCATGAAGGTCGCCGTGAGGCTGCGGCGGCCGTGGTGACAGTAGACGACGAGCGCTCGATCGAGGTCGTCGTCGACCTCGGCCTTCAGTTCGTCGATGCGCGCCTCGAGCGCCTGCAGCGGGAAGAGCCGCGAGCCCGCCAGGCGGCAGATGTCGGCCTCGAGCTGGGTGCGCACATCGACAAGCAGCGCTGCGTCAGGCGCGAGCTGCGCGACTTCGCGCGGCGTGATCTCATCGTCGGCCCGGTAGGGGTAGCCGGGCGGAAGGCCCGCGGGCGACCCGTCTGCGGAGCGGGGTTCCTGCGCGGAGCGGGGGTCCTGCGCGGAGCGGGGGTCGTTCGTCACTGCGTCTTCTCCGCGGGCACGAGTTCGTAGCGGCTGCGCGGGCCGACAAGCGTCGTGCCCGGCGGGCGCAGGATCATGCGGAACGGGATGAGCACGAGATCGACCGCTGCGTTGACCGGCTCGACCACGCCCTCGAGCGCGGCGTTCCCGCGGGACTTCGTGGTCGGGACCTCAAGGGCGGAGGCGATCGTCGGATACGCGCCCGTGTCGCGCGCCTCGGTGCGGTCGATTCGCCAGCGCGTGTGGTAGGTCGGCTGCACTTCGGTCTGGTGGATCGGCGCGTGGACGACGACGACCTCCCAGTGCTCGCGCGAGCCGCCCGGCCCGACGCTCGGGGCGTCGGGCGTCGTCGGCATGACGCACGGCGCCGCGCGCAGCGCAGGGAGTGCGGTCCCAAGCGGTCCGTCGCTCTGGTTGAGGTGCCCCGTGCAACCGGCCGAGAAGGCAACGAGAAGCACCGCGCAGGCGGTGGGGGGCATGGCAGCGGCGACGGCGCGCAGCGGTCGATTCGTCATGGGGCAAATCGTACCAAGCGACATCGGGCCGCGAGGAGGAGCAATCCCTGCGGCGCGCGCGACGAGGCTGGAGCCGGACGCGTGGTTGGAACCGATGGTTGAAACGAAGCGAATCCGCGCCGCGATCACAGCCATCCGTGCTCGACGAGGCCGCGGACGGTTTCGCGCGCGCCGTGGTCGCCGCCGAGACGGGTGGTCAGCTGGGCCTTGGTGAGCCGCGGATCCTTCGCGAGAAGCTCGAGCGCCAGCGCGTAGGCCTTCTGCTCGTTCGCGAGGCGATCGATGCGCGTCTCGAGCGACTTGGTCCAGCGCCCGCCGATGCGGACGCGCGCGGCAAGCGCTGCGCCGGCGGCGATCCGCATGCGACGCTTGGTCGAGAGCGTGATGTTCCACCACGCGCCGTCGCGAGAGAGCGCGATCGTGGCGATGGTGGCGGTGGCGGCCGCGGCGGTCTTCGCCTGCGGGGTCGGCTTGCGCGTCGCAGGCTTCTTGATCGGCTGCTTGATCGGCTTCTTGATCGGCTTCGCCGTCTTCTTCGCCGTCTTCGTCGCCACCGTCTTCTTCACCGTCTTCGTCACCGTCTTCTTCGTCGTCGCCATCCTGCACGCTCCTTGGTTGAATGACGATCCGACGCATCGCGCCGCCATCAGGTGTGAAAGTCAGTCGGTGATCTCGTCGAGGAACCCCTGGATCTCGCTCGCGGCCTTGAAGTCGCTCACCGCGCGTGCGCGGGCAAGCCCCGATCGCAGGACGCCCTCGATCTCGCCATGTCGCTTCGCGAGCTCCAGCGCCTTCGCCTTGTGGAAGAACGCATAGCACTGCTTCGGGTCGGCTTCGATCGCGCGGTCGTAGAACCCGATCGCCTCGTCGAGGCGACCGAGCTTCTGGCACTCCTGTGCGAGGCCGTAGAGCACGAAGCCGTCGTCCGGCTCGACTTGGAGCAGGGCGCGGAGCTTGAGAAGGCGGTCGGATTCAGGCTGGGACACTTCGTGCTCGATGGGTTTCGCCCGAGGCGCTCGTCGGAGGCTGCCCTCGCTGGCGGGCTTGGTGGACTTTCCTCGACGGCGTTCCTCGGGATCTGTCAGGCGGATACTCTACAGCCCCATGCCGCACGGCTCTCTCCAGCCAGAAATCGGTGTTTGTCCGCGCAGAGGCTCGTCTCGCGCGTTCGCCTCAGCGGTCTCGTGCCTGCTCCTCGCGACGCTGGTCGCCGCCGTGGGCGCATGCAGCACCGCGCAGCCCGGCACGCCCGTCGTCGACGAGGAGGAGGCGAAGCTCCCGCCGCGCGCGAAGTCGATGCGCGTCACGAGCGGCTTCGGCGGCACCCATCGGGTCTCGAAGATCGAGAACGGCGTGTGGTTCCAGACGCTCGAGAACCGCGTGCTCTTTCTCGATGCGCAGACCGGCACCGAACTGGTGGACCTCGAGCTTGCTCCGCGCGGCACGACCGGCGTGGTGTCCGACTTCCTGATCCGCGGCGACCGGCTCTTCGCGGTCCTCGAGGAAGACTGGGTGATGGAGCTCGACATCGCGACCGTGCGCGAGCCGAAGCTCGTGTCGCAGTGGGGGCGCGCGGAGCTTGGGATTCGACCGATGTTCGTCTCCGCGATCGGCGACGAGATCTTCGTGTCGGGCGATGGCGGCGTGGTTCGTCTCTCCGAGGCGAAGCCCCAAGGCTCGCTCGAGGTCGACTCGAGGGGGCGGCCGGTCGCGCCCGAGCGCCCGACGGCGCTGCTCGAGGGTCGCGCCGTCGGTCGCGTGGTGCCCGCCACGGGTGGCCCCGTCGCGTGCGTCGGCCGCCGCATCGTGCGCGTGGCCGACGGCCAGTATCTCGGCGCCGCGAGCATGCTCATCGAGCTGCCCGAGGCCGCGGGCGGCGGGTACGGATTCGTGCTCCAGGCGCCCGAAGGCGCGCAGGTCGGGCTGATGAACGGCGACTTCCGCGAGCGCTCCGCCAGCGCGCTGCGCGGGCAGGTGCACTCGATCCGCTTCTTCGACGACCGCTTCTTCGCGGTCAACGACTTCGAGGTCGCGACCTGGAAGATGGAGGAGACGCAGCCTGA
>CAIXEV010000517.1 GCA_903918555.1 uncultured bacterium
GCGAATCATCGCGGCGATGCCGACGACGATCGCGGCGCCGATGATGAAGAGCGCGAGCAGGTTGGGAAGCGGGGTGACGGCGCCTGCTGCGTCCGCAGCCTGCGCGAGGATGTTGAGAAGTTCGGTAGGCATCGCGATTCGTCCCGATTCGGTCGCCGTGAGCGCGGCCGAAGTGAGGCGTATAGTAGGATTTCGACCCCGAGCCACAGATGCCCGAAGCCGCGCGAAATCAAGCAATCCCTGCCGTTGAGCTGACCGTCGACGCAACCGCCTCCGCCGGCGGTGATGCGGTCGCGCTCGACCCGCGAGGCGGACCGCCCGCACGCGCCCGCAGCACGCTCGGCATCTGGTTCGAACTCACCAAGATTCGCCTCAACGCGCTCGTGCTCGGCACGACCGCGGTTGGATTTGCGCTTGCGTCGGTCGGCCCGATCGACTGGCCGCTGCTCGGCTGGACCTGCGCCGGCACGGCGCTCGCCGCCGCGAGTGCGTCGCTCTTCAACCAGCTGTTCGAGCGACGCCGCGACGCGCTCATGCACCGCACGCGCGGTCGCCCGCTGCCCGCGCAGCAGATCGGCCCCGCGACCGTGTTCGTGGCGGCGGTGGTGACGGGCTACGCGGGTGCGGCGCTCCTCGGCCTCATGGTCGGGCTCCTTCCGGCCGCGCTCGCTGCGATCAACATCCTGCTCTACGCGCTGCTCTACACGCCGCTCAAGCCGCGCACGACCTTCAACACGCTCGTGGGCGCCGTCTGTGGCGCGATCCCGCCGATGATCGGCTGGGCTGCCGTGACCGGCGCGCTCGAGCCGGGCGCGTGGCTCCTCGGCGGCCTCCTCTTCGTCTGGCAGATCCCCCACTTCCTCGCCCTCGCGTGGATGTACCGCGAGGACTACGCGCGCGGCGGGCACGCGATGCTTCCGGTTCGCGACCACGGCGGAGAGATCACCGCGCAGGCCGTGATCCTCACGACGCTGCCGCTGATTCCGCTTGGGCTGAGCGCCACCCTGCTTGGGCTCGCGGGCGTTTGGAGCGCGCTTGTGTCGCTCATTCTCGCGCTGTGGTTCCTCTGGCTCGCCTTTGGCTTCTATCGTTCACGCGACCACGCGTCGGCGCGAAAGCTCTTCCTCGGAAGCATCACCTACCTGCCGCTGGTGCTCGCGGTGATGACCCTCGACCGGGGATCGATCAGCGCCGAGGCATTCCTGCGCGGACGCGGCGAGCGAACCTTGGTGACGAAGTCGACGCCCGCGCCAGCCCCCACACCCGCACCCGCAGCCGCACCGGCGGAGACCGCACCGTGAACGAGGTTCCTTCAACCGACGCAGCCAATCGCAGCACGCCGCAGGCCGCCGCGGCGGGCTCGGCCACGCTCACCTTCCGTGGCGGCGGCTGGGTGATCGCCCTGGCCGCGGTGCTCGTCGTGCTGCTCATGGGCTGGAGCCTGCTGCCCGTCCTGCTTGGCCACCGGCCGATCGGCGACGGCCGCTCCGTCGAGAGCTACGGCTTCGACCTCTCGACGCTCACCGTCGATCGCGCGACGCTCGTCGGCTCCGGCAACCCGCGCGGCTTCCTGCCTTCGCTCGACGAGCCGAAGCATCTCCGCGGCAGCGAGATGCTCGTCTACAACTCGCAGAATCGCCCGAAGTTCGTGGTGCCCACCGACCGCGTCATCGGCATCGTCATCGACGGCAAGGCCCACGCGTGGCCGCTGTCGCTGATGAACGCGCACGAGGTGGTCAACGACACCGTCGCGGGACGCTCCGTGCTTGCGACCTACTCGCCGCTCTGCGACACCGCGATGGTCTTCGACCGCACCGTCGCCGGCAGCGTGCGCCAGTTCGAGGTGAGCGGCCTGCTCTACGACTCGAACCTCGCGTTCTGCGAGAAGCTCGCTCCAGCGGCCGACGGCAAGCCAGCCACGCCCGCCGCGCCGAGCCTCTTCAGCCAGCTCGAGGCGCGGGCCATCGCCGGGCCGCTCGCGAAGGACGGCGTCACGCTCTCGCCGCTCCCCGATGTCTGCATCACGACCTGGGCCGACTGGCTCGCGCGTCACCCGACGACGACGGTCACCCTCCGCGACCCGACCATGATCCGGCGCATGAAGGAGATCTCGTACGCCCACTACTTCCTCTCGCGCGAACTGCAGGCGCCGGCTGCGCCGCTACCGGGCGACGACGACCTCGCCAGGAACGGCCTGCGGCTCAAGAGCCCGATGATCGCGGTGCGGAGCGCCGAAGGCCGACCGTGGACGCTGCTTTCGATCGAGTCGCTGGTGGCGGCGGGCCTCTCGCCCGAGCGCACGGTGCGCGTGACGATCGATGGCGCCGAGCATGTGGTCACGATCCCGATCGGCCCCGCGGTCGCGCGGATCGAGCGCGCCGACGGAAAGCCGGTGCTTTCGGTGCCCGTCCTCTACTTCGCTGCGCACGCGATCCTCGGCCAGCGCGAAGGCGTCGAACTTGCGCCCATCGC
>CAIXEV010000518.1 GCA_903918555.1 uncultured bacterium
ACGGGCGCGAACACCTTCACCCTGAACAACACGGACGCGACGGGCTTCACGGCCTACAGCTCCGCCGGCAGCGTGGCGCGGACGTTCGGGATCACGACTGCTGCGGCGACGCTCAGCTCGACCAACTACATCGACGTCTCGTGGGCGGCGGTCTCGGGCGCGGCGTCCTACATCGTCTACCGCGAGAAGAGCGGGGCCTACGGCTTCATCGGGCGCACGCAGGGGACGACCTTCCGCGACGACAACATCGCGCCGGACATGGGCGACGGCCCGCCCGACTTCGCGCTGCCGTTCTTTGGCGCCGGCAACTATCCCGGCTGCGTGACCTACCACGAGGAGCGCAAGGTCTACGGGCGGACCAACGCGAAGCGCCAGTCGCTGTTCATCTCGCAGAGCGGCGCCTACAACAACTTCAGCACCTCGTTCCCGCTCGACGACGCCGACGCGATCGAGGCCGCGCTGGTCTCGCGGCAGGTCCACGAGATCCGGCACCTCGTGTCGCTCGGCAACCTGCTGGTGATGACCTCGGGCGGCGAGTGGATCGCGAAGCCGGGTGGCCAGTCGGACGCGATCACCCCGACGTCGCTGGTCGTGAAGCCGCAGTCCTACCGCGGCGTCTCGGACGTGCCGCCGATCGTCGTCGGCAACATGGCGCTCTACGTCCAGGACCGCGGCCAGATCGTCCGCGACCTCGGCTACAAGTACGACGTCGACAGTTACACGGGCGACGATCTCACGCTGCTGTCGCGGCACCTGTTTGAGGGGCGGACGGTGAAGGAGTGGGGCTTCGCGCAGGCACCCTACTCGGTCGTCTGGTGCGTGATGTCGGACGGCGCGCTGCTGTCGCTGACCTACCTGCGCGAGCATGAGGTCTGGGCGTGGTCGAGGCACGACACGGACGGCGACGTCGAGAGCGTCTCGGTCGTGTCGGAGGGCTCGGAGGACGTCGCCTATTTCCTCGTGCGCCGGGTCGTGGGCGGACAGACGCGCCGGTTCGTGGAGCGCATGGCCTCGCGCCTCGTCCTCGACGTGCAGGACGCCTTCTTCGTCGATGCCGGGCTGAGCCTCGACGCGCCGATCGCGATCAGCTCGATCACCTCGGCCAACCCGCCGGTCGTCACGACCGCCGCGGCGCACGGGCTGACGACGGGCGACCTCGTGGACATCGAGGGGACGCTGGCGTTCAACCCGTCCTTCCCGGCCAGCTCGGACGACAGGTTCGTGGGGCACGCGAGCGCGGGGCAGCGATACCAGGTCACGGTGACCGGGGCGAACACGTTCACCCTGCGGGACTACCTGACCGGCGCCGCGATCAGCGGCACGTCGTGGACGGCCTGGGGGCGCGCCGGCAACGTGCGCCGCGCGGTGACCACGGTCTCGGGGCTGCACCATCTGGAGGGCAAGAGCGTCGCGATCCTCGCGAACGGCGACGTCCAGCCGGCGCAGGTGGTGACGGGCGGGGCGGTGACGCTGGAGCGCGCGGCGTCGCGCGTCCATGTCGGGCTGCCCTACTTCTGCGACCTGCAGACGCTGCGCCTCGACGTCGGCGGCCAGCCGGACGGGACGATGCAGGGGCGCAAGAAGGTGATCCCCTTCGTCACGGTCCGCATGGAGCG
>CAIXEV010000519.1 GCA_903918555.1 uncultured bacterium
CGCGACCGAGGCCGACACGCCCGACGGCCTTGGCTCGGAGAGCCGAATCGCCATCGGCTGATTGAGAAGGATCGCTCGACCGCTGAGCCGGCTCGCGAGCGGCGAATCAGGGCGAACTCGATCAATCAGCTGCCATGTGCGCACTTCCGGGGTGCCGTCGTCCTTTGCGACGAGTTCGAGCACGACCCGCGCGGCATCGACCTCGATGCCGAACCTTGCGAAGAGGTTCTCCCACGGATCGGCTTGACCGAGCACAGCGAGCATGCTGCGGCCGGCCGTCAGCAGCACGGGCCGACCATCCCGCACGAGGGACTCCGTCTCCGAGACGAGGAGCCGCTCCTCGCGCGAGAGCTCAAGCTGCGTTCGCCGAAGCGCAGGAAGGACGACGAAGACCTGCGCTCGTCCGTTTGGCGCCGTCGGCCGCTCGCCGCGACCGGGCGTCCACTCCGCGACACCGTAGCCCGCGCTGCGCAGCGCATCGACGACCGCGACGAGATCGTTGTTGTCCTGCCGCGGCCGGAACAGGCTGTCGCGCTCGCAGTGCATGAACACCACCTGCGGCATCGAGTCCGACGCGATGCTGCGGATCGCGCCCGACAGCACCTCCTCCCCGCGAAAGCCCCAGCTGTAGCTGATGCGCTCGGTGCCTTGCGACCCAACCGTTCGCGGGAAGATGCGCCACGCGGGAATCACCGCAAGGCGTCCCCTGCCGACGACGACCGCCGCTTCGCCGGTCAGCAGCTCGCGACCGAGCGCGTCGATCTCGACGGATGGCAGCGCCTCGAGCTCCTGGCGCGCGCCCTGCATGCGCGAGGCGAGCTCCTCGAACGGCTCGATGCGCGATGCAACGACGCTGCGCACCGAGGCGGGAAGCCCGGGCTGGCTCCGCCATTGGCCGAAGAGCGTCGCGGCCGAGGAAAGCTGGTCGCCCCAGACACGGAATCCCTGCGCAAGCGCGCTGCGCGCGCCCTCGATGTCGGGCAGCGGGCGGGTGGCGCTCGTCTTCGTCATCTCGGTCACACGGCTGCGGAACTGCTCGCCGTCGGTCGTGACCTGCGCGAACAACCCCGCGAACTGCTCGAGCGCGCGCCGAACCTGGTTGTCCGCGGGAAGCTGCTGGGCCGCAGCGCGAAGTCCAGCTGGCTGCCCCGCGCTCGCCGTGCGGAACGCGTCGTAGACCTCGAGCGCCGCGGCGATCGACTTCTCCGCGCGGGCGATCTCGCCCTCGCGGCTTGCGACGAGGTCCGAGAGGGCCTTCTCGAACTCGCCGGCCGAGGCCGCATCCACGGGGTCGATCCGACGCGCATCAATGCTCGGGTTCGCGTCGCGGAACCGCTGCAGGACCTCGTCGATCTGACGGAGCACCGCCTGGTCGGCCTCCGCCGCATCGACGAAGAGCAGCACTTTCCACGGACCCTCGAGATCCTTCAGCAGTTCGACCGTGGGAGGCGCGAGGCTGTACGAACGCGTCTTGGTTGCATCCGCCTCGACGCGCAGCGACGGCGTCGAGAACAGCGCGACCACCGCGCCCGCAAGCGCGACGCAGGCGACCACGAAGGCCGCTGCCTCGACCCGACTCGCGATGCGCGCGCTGATCCGATGCGAGCCGCGGTCGCGGATCCGCTCGAGCGACACGGTGGCTGCCGCGAGCCCGACGCCGATGATCGACGAGAAGTAGACGACGCCGCCGCTGTCGAAGAGCCCGAGCGTGAACCCCTCGAGCCGACGAAGCGGATCCGCCGCCGCCGCGGCGGGAGCCCACTCGACGGGAAGCACGCCGACAAGCAGCCGTGATCCGGCGATGAGTCCGAGCCAGAGGAAGAACGCCCCGAGGAACGCGACCGTCTGGCTCGAGGTGGTCGTCGAGACGGCGATCCCGATCGACGCAGCCGCGCATCCCGCGAGCAGAAGTCCGAGCAGCCCGCAGCCGATCTCACCGTAGTCGGGAGAGGCGTAGATCTCGAGCGGGACCGCAAGCAGGGCGACGGGGACGATGCTCATGCCGACAAGCACGGCGCACGCGATCGCCTTGCCGAGCACGATCTCGACGGGCGAGAGCGGACTGGCGAACAGCGTCTCCCATGTCTTGAGCCGCAGCTCCTCGCTCATGACGCGCATCGAGAGCGCCGGCGCCGTCGCAAGCAGCGCCCAACCGGCCGCAAGCAGCGCCGAGCGGAGCCCCGCGGGACGCGCATCCTGGAAGTCGATTCCGAAGAACGCGACCGATGCCACGAGACCCGCGATCGAAAGCACGATCCACGCCGTGGGCGTGACGAAGGCGCTGCGGACCTCGCGCATCGCCACCGAGAAGATCCGGCGCAGGCGAGCGCTCATGCGGCGCCCTCCGAAGCGGACCGCTTCACCATCTCGACGAACACGCTCTCGAGGCTCGCGCTTGCCGAACCGAGCGCGCGCACCCGGATGCCGCGCGCCGCGAGCTTCGTCGCGAGTGCGGGACGAAGGTCCTCGCCGCCCGACGCGAACTCGATCCGATACCAGCCGTCGTCGAGCATGCGCTCCGACAATCCGCTGCAGATCGAGCGCAGTTCGGCGTCGCCCGCGATCGCCCGATCGGTCTCCGCGAAGAGCCGCGCGCCCGAGGTCGCCCGGGCGCGGAAACGGTCGATCGACTCGTGCGCCACCACGCGCCCGCCCGCGATCACCGCAAGCTCCGTGCAGACGCTCTCGACCTCGCTGAGAAGATGGCTCGAGAGGACCACCAGCCGCGTCGAACCGAGCTGACGCACCAGTTCGCGAAACGCGAGCGTCTGCCCGGGGTCAAGGCCAACCGACGGTTCATCGAGGATCACGATCCTCGGGTCCGCCAGCAGCGTCGCGGCGACGCCGACCCGCTGCTGCATGCCCTTCGAAAGCGCGCCGCAGCATCGGTGCGCGAAGCGCGCGACATCGCAGCGCTGGGAGAGCTCGTCGATCGCGCGCCGCGCGGTCGATGGCGAGAGTCCCGCGATCCCGGCCCGGAAACGCAGGTACTCGTGCACGGTCAATTCGGGATAGAGCGGCGCCGACTCGGGAAGGTAGCCGACGAGTTCGCGCGCCCTCGCGCCATGTCGGCGCGCGTCGATGCCAAGCACCGTCAGCTCGCCCTCGTCAGGCGGAAGCACGCCCGCGATCATGCGGATCGTCGTCGTCTTTCCGGCGCCGTTTGGGCCGAGCAGTCCGACCACGCCGGCGGGCGGAAGCCGGAGATCCGCCGAACGCACGGCGCATAGCCCGCCAAACCACTTGGTGAGGCCGCGCGCGCAGACACCGTCCGTCGGCACTCCCTCAGGGGCCACGGTCAACGCCTCCAGCCGGGCACACCGCACCGAGTCTGCTTGCCATCACGCGACGAAGTGTATCGGCGCGGCTGCGGCGCTGCGCACACCGAATGAGCGCGCCCTACAATGCGCCACCGCACGGATGCCTGCCATGTCGATGGACGACAACCCGCCCGATCAGGATCAACCAGCCTCCAGTGGTGGCGAAGGAGACCGACCGTCCCCAGCCCCGCAGGCCGACGGCGGGTTTGTCTATGAGATCCGCGGCGCTTCCCCGCTCAGCCCTGAACAGCGTGCTTCGCTCGGCCGGTATGTTGTGACGCAGAAGAGCGGCGACGCGACCATGGCCGACCGTGCGCTCCACGCGCTCGGGCTCCTTGGCGAAGGCGCGGGCGTCGTCGAGCCAACGGGCGAGATCACCTGGATGAACCTGGGACTCGCCGCCCAGACGCCGGAAGTGCTTCGTCGATTCGCCGACGCATGCGCGGACACCATGTCCGCCTGGCGGCGCACGGGCGGGACGATCTCGACCTCCCGCGCGAACTTCCGATCAGGCGGCAAGTGGTTCGAGGTCGTGATGACCCCCGTCGACCGCTCTGCCTCGGCTCGGCGACAGGAAGGCGTGGTGGCGCTGCTTGTCGACGCCTCCGCGGCGCGGCGCATCCAGGACCGCCTCGAGGCGATCGATCAAGCGGGGGCCGCGCTCCTCCAGTTCGACGCCGAGAGCCTTCGCAAGCTGAACGCGCCCGAGCGCCTCAAGCTTCTCGAGGGCAAGGTGATCGCCGCCACGCGCTCGCTCCTCGGATTCGATCACTTCGAGTACCGGCTCACGAACCGCAAGACCCAGCAGCTGGAGCTCGTGTTCTGCTCCGGGCTCGTTCCGCTTGGAATCGGCGAGCGCATCTTCGCTCGGGCCGAAGGAAACGGCCTGAGCGGCGTCGTCGCCGTGACCGGCCAATCCGTCGTCTGCGCCGATGTCAGCGTGGAATCTCGATACATCGGCGGCCTTCCCGGCGCGCGCAGCACGCTCACGGTTCCACTCCGTCTGCATGACCGCATCGTCGGCGTGCTGAACGCGGAGAGCACGGAAGTGCGGCGGTTCGACGACGAAGACCGCCTCTGCGCGGAGTTGATCGGCCGCTATGTGGCGCTCGCGCTGAACATTCTCGACATGCTCGTGGCGGAACGCTGCGAGACGATCAAGCTGACTCTCACGAATCTTTCCGACGAGTCAACCGTCCCGATCGAGGAGATTGCGGAGGACGCACGCGCGCTGCTCGCGCGCGGCGACGCCGCGCTTGCGCCGATCGCGGAGCGAATCCGGACGAACGCCGCCCGAATCGAGGAACTCCTCAAGAACGCCGCTGCCGGACCGAGCGGCGTCCTCGGCGCCGACGAGTTCATGCGCGAGGGCTATCGAGATCCGATCTTCGCGGGCCGCCGGGTGCTGGTCGCGGACGACGAAGCCGCGATCCGCAAGACCGTGCACGCGGTGCTCGAGCAGCAAGGCTGCATCGTGAGCGAGCATGCCGATGGCGGTGGCGCGATCGCGGCGATCCGCGCGGCCGTCGCGGCAGGCACGCCCTTCGACCTTGTCATCTCCGATGTCCGCATGCCCGACGCCAACGGCTACGAGGTGTTCCGCGCGACGAAGGATGCGAGTCCCTCGACGCCGGTCATCCTCATGACCGCGTTCGGCTACGACCCGAACCACTCGATCGTGCGCTCGAGCCAGGAAGGCCTGCACTGCTTCCTCTTCAAGCCATTCCAGATCGCGCAGCTTCTCGAAGAAGGCCGCAAGGCGCTTCTCTCCTGAGAGCCGCTTCTTCGATGGACGATCGGATTCGACGGACGATCAGATTCGACAGACGACAGGGTCCGTTTCGACCTTCGTCCCGTTGGGTCCTCCGCGCGGCGTCACTGCGCAAGTCCCCCGTCATCCCCCGTCGTCCCCCGTCATCCCCCGCCTCTCCGCGCGACGAGGACTCGGTCGATCCCCTCGCCGTCCTTGAGGACATCGGACTCGCTCCAGTTGCGCCCGGCAACCAGTTCAAGCGCGGCGTCGCGGTGCTTCCATCCGATTTCGATGGCAAGCAGACCGCCGAGGTTCAGATGCCGCTCTGCGCCGGCGACGACCTTGCGCACAAAGTCGAGCCCATCGCGTCCACCGCGAAGCGCAGAGGCGGGTTCGTAGTCCTTGACATTGCGGTCGAGCGCGTCGTACTCCTCGTCCGTCACATACGGCGGGTTCGACGCGATCAGGTCGAACCGCTCGCCCGACTCGACCGCAGCCCACAGATCGCCGCAGCGGAAGTCGATCGAGACGCCATGCCGGCGCGCGTTTCGCCGCGCGAGTTCCACCGCTTCCGGCACGATGTCGGTCCCGACGATCTCGATCGACGGCGCCGCCGGCGGTGGCTCGCCCGCGCCGGAACCAGACGGCGCATCGCTCCGTTCGGCATCTCCGCGTTCCTGATCTCTCTGCCACTCGCGCACGGGTTCACCCGCGCTACGCGCCGAGTCATACTCGCGACGCGCCGAGATCGGCCTGCACCCGGCGCCGTCCGGCCGCAGGATCGCACGCATGCCAAGCGCAAGGCTCACGGCAATGCAGCCGGTGCCCGTGCAGAGGTCGAGCACGCGCACGCCGCCCGCCCCGCGCTCGCGATACCACGCGAGCGCACGCTCCACCAGTGTTTCGGTGCACGGACGCGGAATCAGCGTGCATGGCGCGACCTCGAAGTCGCGGCCGAGGAAGGGCCAGAGCCCGACCAGGAACTGCACGGGCTCGTGTCGCCCCGCCCGCGAGACCAGCCCGCGCAACGAGGCGAGCTCCTCGGGCGAGAGTTCGCGATCAGGCTCCATGTAGAGCCGCAGGCGCTCGATCTTCAACACCTCGGCGAGAAGGATCTCCGCGATCGCGCGCGGGCTGTCCACCTCCCGCTCCTTCAGGAACGGCACCATCCACGCGAGAAGCGCGCGCACCGTCCAGCGCTGCGGCGCCGCAGCGGCCGGAGAGGCGCCGGAACGCGTGTGGTCTGGAGTCGTCTCGTGAGCCATGGAATCGTTCCCTCCTCCTCGCCTGCACATCCGCGCATCTGGGCGCAAAGACCTTTCCCGTCGTGGATGGCAGGCAAGTCGAGCGGTCGCATCCTATGGCCGAATCCGCGCTCCAACGGAAACATGACGCATTCCTCCTGAATCTCGTGCGCCTCGCGCGAAGGAGTTCCCAAGACGGAAATGGGAAGAAAGCAGGCGACGCGAAGGGGGCATCCCCCGCTACCATGACCGCCCCTCGGAAGAAGTGCCATGCGCGAAATCCTCAACACCGTCAACAGTCGGGTCTCATCGAGCGGCGTCTTCAGCCAGATCGAGACTCTGGCCGATCGCCTCCGCTGCCATGCGAAGGGTTGCCCCGAGCCCGCGTGGTACGAACTCGCGGATGTCGAAGGACGCCTCGTCGTCCGCTTCGCGACCCCCGACCGCTGGCTCAGCGAGTCGATCGAGTCGGACCTGATGCACTTCGGTGATCCGATCGAGGAGCTGGTCGAGGAAGAACTCGCCGAACTCGGATGGCGCGGCAAGGTTCCGTCCATCAAGCACTTCCGCGACGACGACAAGCTCTACACCTTCGAGAACGCCGTCCCCGCCGCAGATGCGGACACGGCGTCCAAGTTCCTCCTCGCGTACGAGGCCGCGTTCCGCGCCCTCGGAGATGTCGGCGGAGAGAAGGACGACGAGTAATCCAAAAGGGCGACGGTCCGACCGCTCCGGGAAGGCGCGGAGGACCAACGAGAGGCAGCGGAAACCGGAATGGCACTACGAGTCCTCATGCTCGGCTGGGAGTTCCCCCCGTTCATCACGGGAGGTCTCGGCACGGCGTGCTACGGCCTCACCAAGGCGCTCGACCGCCAGGGCGTCGATGTCACCTTCGTCCTCCCCAAGACGATTCCGGCGGACGGCGCGTCCCATGTCCGGCTCGTGACCCCCGGATCAACGGTCGAGCGGACGACGGGACGCCTTCCAAAGCCCGTCGGCACCTCGAGCCCGGCGATCGTGCGCGAGCCCGCGCAGATTCCAGAGCCACCCGCTCCATCGGCCAACGGCGCGATGACCGTGACCGAGCACGAGTCCTGGAGCAAGATCGTCTCCGAGTTCCAGTCGACGCGGTTCATCGAGATTCCCGGCGAGTATCCGTCGGTCTACGCCGAGTCGACGGGCAGCTCCCCGGCGCGCATCGCGGAGGCCGTGCGCCTGATGCGCGAGGCCGGCTGGAGCATCGACCGAATCCGCACGCTGGCGAAGGCCGGCGCCTTCCCCGAACTCACGCGCGATCCCGTCGAGCATGCGATCGCAACCGCGCTCCCCGAGACCGCCGATCGCCCGAAGGAAGCCGTCGGATCGCGCGGCGCGGACGCCGCGGACTACTCGGGCGACCTTCTCGGCATGGCCGACCGCTACGCGCGGTTCGTGCTCGATGCGACGCGGAACCTCGAGTTCGATGTGATCCACGCGCACGACTGGCTCACCTATCCGGCCGGGCTCGCGGTCTCGAAGCTCTCGGGGAAGCCGCTTCTCGTCCATGTGCACTCCACCGAGTTCGACCGCTCGGGCGAGCATCCGCACCAGCAGATCTACAACATCGAGCGCCGCGGCATGCATGGCGCCACCCGCGCGATCGCGGTCAGCATGCTGACGAAGAACGTCTGCATCAACCGCTACGGCGTGAACGGCTCGAAGATCGATGTGGTCTACAACGGCGTCGACCTCGACCCTGCGGCCGCGGGAATGGAGCGCATCGAGTCGAAGGACAAGATCGTCCTCTACTTCGGCCGCATCACGATGCAGAAGGTCCCCGAGTACTTCATCCAGGCCGCGAAGAAGGTGCTCGAGCACATGGACAACGTGAAGTTCGTGGTCGCGGGCTCGGGCGACCAGGCGCAGCGCATGATCGAGATGGCCGCGACGCTCGGGATCGGCAACAAGGTGCTGTTCACGGGCTTCCTGCGCGGCCGCGACATCGCCCGCGTGTTCTCGATGGCCGACCTCTATGTGATGCCGAGCGTGAGCGAGCCGTTCGGCATCGCGCCGCTCGAGGCGATGAGCCACAATGTGCCGGTCCTGATATCGAAGTCCTCGGGCGTGAGCGAGGTCCTCATGCACGCCCTGAAGGTCGACTTCTGGGATATCGAGGACATGGCCGACAAGATCATCGCCGTTCTCCGCCATCCCCCGCTCTCGCGCCAGCTCGTCGAGCACGGCAACTTCGAGATCCGCGGCATCAACTGGGACGGCGCCGCGACGCGCACGATCCGCTGCTACGACCGTGCGGTCGCAGCGGCGAGCGCGCGCAGCGGCTTCTGAGCGCCTCTCGTCCGCCCGATGCGCTGGCACCGCGGATTCCGCGGGTTCCACGGGCTTTCGTGCGTCCGCCTGAGGTCGCGGTCGACCTATACTGCGCGACTTCCCATGGCACTGTTCTTCACGCGCAAGAAGCCCGCCGCCCAGCCCGCACCTGCAGCTCCGACGACCCCTGTCGGCCGCTCCGTCGCACCCGTCGATCCCGCGATCGAGACGCGGGCGCTCGAGATCGGTGCCGACTTCCTGCACCGGGCGCGGAACGCGAAGACCAATGTCCTCGCGGTTTGGTCCGAGGGCCTCATGGACTGGGCGATGCAGGACGAGGCCTTCAAGGTCCAGATCTTCCGCTTCGTCGACTGCTTCCCGACGCTGAAGGACAACGACTCGGTCTACGAGCACCTGACCGACTACCTCGCGCAGCCCGGCGTCACGCCGCCGCCCTTCGTCGCGACCGCGCTGAAGGCGGGCGGCCTCATGAAGGGCGTCGTCACCAAGACGATGTCGACGCAGATCACCTCGATGGCGTCGAAGTTCATCTGCGGCACCGACGCGGCGAGCTCGCTGCCGGCGCTCAGGAAGATCTGGGATTCGGGCCTCTGCTTCTCGGTCGACCTCCTCGGCGAGGCGTGCGTGAGCGACGAGGAGGCGGAGGCCTACCGCCGCAAGTACCTCGACCTGATCGAGAACCTCCCCTCGACGGTCGCGACCTGGGGCGCGAACCCGCGCCTCGAGACCGACCACCTCGGCGCCATCCCGCGCACGAATGTCTCGATCAAGATCAGCTCGCTCTCGGCGCGCGTCGACCCGATCGACACCGAGGGATCGATCCGCGGCCTGCTCGAGAACCTCGGCCCGATCCTCGAGGCCGCGAAGCGCAAGGGCGTCTTCGTGAACTTCGACATGGAGCAGTTCGCGCTCAAGGACCTGACGCTCGAGCTCTTCATGCGCGCGTGCGAGAAGCACGATTTCCACGCCGGCCTCGCGATGCAGGCGTACCTCCGCTCCGGCGACGACGACGCGCGCCGAGTCATCGAGTGGTCGAAGCGCACGGGCCGCCAGGTCACGGTGCGCCTCGTGAAGGGCGCGTACTGGGACTACGAGACGATCAACGCCGAGCAGCAAGGCTGGGCGGTGCCCGTGTGGAGCCGCAAGGTCGACACCGACGCGAGCTTCGAGCGCATGGCGCACGCGTTCGTCGCGTCGACGCCCGCGACCAAGGGCGAGGGCGGCGTCAAGCTCGCGCTTGGAAGCCACAACGCGCGCTCGATCGCCGCGACGCTTGCAGCGCTCGAGAAGCGCGGACTGCCGAAGTCGGCGCTCGAGCTCCAGATGCTCTACGGCATGGGCGACCAGCTCAAGGCCGCTGCGGTCGAGCTCGACCTGCGTCTGCGCGAGTACGCGCCGATCGGCGAGCTCATCCCGGGCATGGCGTATCTCGTGCGCCGCCTGCTCGAGAACAGCTCGAACGAGTCGTGGCTCAAGGCCGGCTTCAAGGACAATGCGTCGAACGACCGGCTGCTTGCGAGCCCCCACCGCGCCTTCGACTCGGATCCCGGCGTCGAGCGCATCGCCAAGGCGCCGGAACGGCACCGCCTGAGCGCTTCCGTGGCCGGGATCTCGAACGGCCGTCCGTTCTACACCGAGCCGATGCGGAACTTCGCGCTCGCCGATGTGCGCGCGGGCTTCGCGAGCGCCGTGTCTCGCGTGGCGGTGCCGCCGGTCGCGAACTCCGGCTCCGCCGACGACGCGAAGCGCGCGGTCGCGACCGCGCACGAGGCGTTCGAGTCGTGGCGCGACACGCCCTACGCGACGCGCGCGGCGGTGCTCGTCGCAGCCGCGGGCGAGATGCGCGCGCGCCGCGACGAACTCAGCGCCGCGATCGTCAAGGAGTCGGGCAAGGTCTGGCGCGAGGCCGACGCCGATGTCTGCGAGGCGATCGATTTCTGCGAGTACTACGCGCGCGAGGGCGCGAAGCTGTTCGATCCGGAGCGGCTCGGGCAGTTCGTCGGCGAGCTCGACGAGCAGTGGTACCAGCCGCGCGGCGTCGCCGCGGTGATCGCGCCGTGGAACTTCCCGCTAGCGATCTGCTGCGGCATGACGGTCGCGGCGCTCGTCACGGGCAACACGGTCGTCGTGAAGCCGGCCGAGCAGACGCCGTCGATCGCGCGCACGATGTGCGAGATCCTCTGGCGTTCGGGCGCGCCACGCGAAGTCCTCCAGTTCGTCGCAGGCCCCGGCGAGACCGTCGGCGCGACGCTCGTGCGCGATCCACGCGTCGCGTTGATCGCGTTCACGGGCTCGAAGGCCGTCGGCCTCGACATCGTGCAGGCGTCGGGCGTCGTCGCGCCGGGCCAGGAGTTCGTGAAGAAGGTCGTCTGCGAGATGGGCGGCAAGAACGCCGTCATCATCGACACCTCCGCCGACCTCGACGAGGCCGTGCTCGCGGTCCGGCAGAGCGCGTTCGGCTTCTGCGGGCAGAAGTGCTCCGCAGCGAGCCGCGCGATCGTCGTCGGAAGCGCCTACGAACCGTTCCTTCATCGCCTCGTGGGCGCGACGCGCGCGCTCGTCGTGGGCGACCCGACGAACCCGGGCACCGACATCGGTCCCGTGATCGACGAGGAGGCCGCGCGGAAGATCCGCTCGTACATCGAGATCGGCAAGAGCGAGGGCAAGCACGAGCTCACGCTCGAAGTGCCGGCGGGACTCGAGCAGAAGGTCGGCAAGCCGTTCGTCGGCCCCTCGATCTTCAGCGGCATCAAGCCGGAGCATCGTCTCGCGCGCGAGGAGATCTTCGGGCCTGTGCTCGCGGTCATGCACGCGAAGGACTTCGACGAGGCGCTCGCGATCGCGAACGCGCCCGAGTACAAGCTGACGGGCGGCGTGTTCAGCCGCAAGCCGGCGAACCTCGCCCGCGCGCGACGCGAGTTCCGCGTCGGCAACCTCTACCTCAACCGCGGCATCACCGGAGCGCTCGTTGGTCGCCAGCCGTTCGGCGGCTTCGGCATGTCGGGCATCGGCTCGAAGGCCGGTGGGCGCGACTACCTGCTGCAGTTCGTCGAGCCACGCGCGGTCTGCGAGAACACGATGCGTCGCGGCTTCGCGCCGGGGCTCGAGTGATCGCGTGAGAATCTCTCCTGCAAAAGTGTAGGAAAATCGAGGATGCGTCCAAACCCCGTGTAGAACGGGGCCATGCAACGCATCCAAAGCTTCGCACTCAGGGGAATCGACGCCCTTCCTGTCGAGATCGAAAGCGACGAGCGCTTCTCGCCCGACCGTGACGGCGAGTCCGCGGACAAGTCGCAGCCACGCATGGTGGTTGTCGGCCTGCCCGACGCGTCCGTGCGCGAGTCATGCCAGCGCGTGCGCGCGGCGCTCGCCGCGTGCCGCTTTCCGACTCCACGCGGACTGTGCACGATCAACCTCGCCCCCGCCGACCTCCGCAAGGAGGGGCCGGTGTACGACCTTCCCATGGCGCTCTCCGTGCTCCGGCTGCAGGGAATCATCGGCGAAGACGCCGACGAGCGGCTCGCGCGCTTCGCCGTCGCGGGAGAGCTCGCCCTCGATGGTCTCGTGCGGCCGATCAGGGGCGCGACGAGTTTCGCGGCCTTTGCCCGCGAGAGCCGGCTCCGTGGAGTCGTCGTTCCTGCGGCAAACGCCCCCGAGGCCGCCGCCGTCGAGGGAATCGAGGTCTACGGGGTCCAATCGCTGCACGAGGCCGTCGGCTTCTTCAACGGGCTCTACGACATACCTCGCGAGCGGCCGGCCACCGAGTGCCCGCCTCCGTTCGGAGCAGCGCTCGACTTCGCCGAGGTGCGCGGACAGGAGGCCGCCAAGCGCGCGATCGCGCTGGCTGCGGCGGGCGGGCACAATGTCCTTCTCATCGGTCCGGCCGGCAGCGGCAAGACCATGATGGCGCGCGCAATGCCGGGGATCCTTCCGCCGCTGACCCAGGAGGAGTCGCTCGAGGTGACACGCATCTACTCGTCGATTGGAGCGGTGCCGCGCGGGGCGGGGCTGATACGCGAACGGCCCTTCCGCGCGCCGCACCACTCCGCGAGTTCCGCGGCCATCGTCGGTGGAGGAAGCGTCCCGCGCCCGGGCGAGGTGAGCCTCGCGCACCACGGCGTCCTGTTCCTCGACGAGCTTCCGGAGTTCCCACGGGTGGCGCTCGAGTGCCTGCGCGAGCCGCTCGAGGACGGCTTCGTCACGATCGCGCGGGCGAACGGATCGCTGAAGTTCCCCGCACGGACGATGCTCGTCGCGGCGATGAATCCGACCCACGCGGGCGGGTTCGCGCAGAGCGCCACCGAGCGTCGAGCGCAGGAGAAGTACATCGGCCGGCTCTCGGGTCCGCTACTCGATCGAATCGACATGCATGTCGAGGTTCGGGCGGTCGCGTTCGCGTCGCTGCAGTCGACGAAGCCAGGAGCCTCGAGCGCGGATCTCCGTGGGAGGGTGCTCGAGGCGCGCGGCCGGATGGAGTCGCGCCAGGGGCCGGGAAAGCCGAATGCCCGGCTCGGAGGCAGAGAGCTTGACCGCTGCTGCGTGCTGGAGGGTCCAGCGCAACGAATGCTCGAGAGCGCGATGCGCGACCTCGGTCTTTCGGCACGCGCATACGACCGGATCCGACGCGTGGCGCGCACCATCGCCGACTTCGACGGCAGTCCCGCCGTGACCGAGGCGCACATCGCCGAAGCGATCCACTACCGCATCCTCGACCGAATGAGGATCGGAGACGCCGCATGAGTCTCGCGCGAGCCGACTCCAACGCGACCGAACCCGCACGCGCGGACAAGGCACAGCCGGAGCTGCGCGCGGCGCTGCTGCGACTGCTCCGCTGTGTCCGCGAGATGTTTGCGGCACTTGCGTGGGCCGTGGCTCTCCCGATTCTGCTTGTCGTCGGGCACCTCGCGCCGAGGCTACTTCGACGGTCGGCGGAGGCGCTTGAAGCCATTGGGCAGGCCATCCGCATACTCCCAGACCGTCACCTCGAGGTCGCGAACCCCCCACTGCATGGCAACCTCGTGCGTCGCGTGGAGCACATCGAGCCGGTTTCCCTTGATCGCGCCGCCGACGTCGAGCACCGGGACGACCGCGCCGTTGTCGTAGCCCGCGATGCTCACAAGGGATCCAAGCGGAAGCACGCGCGGATCCGCGGCCACGAGCGCGCCTCCGTTGGTGAAGACCGAGTAGCCGCTCGCCGTGATGCCATCGGCACTTGCCCCGCAACTGCGCTCGTCCGGGCTGTAGGCGGTGACGCGCATGCGGATCGTGTCGACGGCTCGGACCGGCCGACCGTTGAACTCGCGAACTCCAACGAGGCCTGCCCGGATCCGCTCACGGTCGGCTTGCGTCGAGCGCGACGCGGGCTGAAGCAGCCAGGAAGCGCCCGTCGGGCTCGGTCGGCTCGTGAGGGAAAGCACGGGGGCAAGCACGGGAGCAAGCACGGGGGAATCCGGCAGGGCGCCGTTCGCAACGGCGGGCGTCGCCGAGCTCATCGCGGTTCGTCCGGTCGAGATGCCCAGCGCCATCAGGCCGGTCGAGAGCAGAAACGCGCTCGCAGCGACCGCCCTCGATCGACGCCGGCGCGCCGTGGCTGCAACCGCGTTGAGGTGCGCGTCACCATCGAGGTTGTTGTCGACGGCGTGCATCGAACGAATCGCTCCATCCAGAACCGAAAGCAACGAGTTGGATTGCCCCCACGGCAAGGCGGACGCGGGCCAAATCGTAGCCCCCTACGTAGGAAATCCACCCAAGCAAACCTTGCTTTCACGATCTTCATCCGGATCGGGTTTGTCGAACCACCGGAGACAGGCATTTCCTGCGGGGCACCTTCGCCGCCCGGCGGCTCGCAGCGAAAGGCGCGGATTGGCCCGAAGTCGCCTCAGAGGCCGATTGATCGTCGAACTTGCCTCGGAAAAGGTCTCCCCCGCTGGGAGCCCGTGGCTCCCTCGCGATGGAGTCCGGTCGTACTTCCCCGTGCAAGCCCCGGCCC
>CAIXEV010000520.1 GCA_903918555.1 uncultured bacterium
CCCGTGCTACACTGGGCGCGCTGTCCGCGTAGCTCAATTGGATAGAGCGTTGCCCTCCGAAGGCAAAGGTTGTGGGTTCGAATCCCGCCGTGGACGCTTCCGGCCCCGCATCGTCGGGGCTTTTCTTTTGCGACCAGTCTTAGGCGACCAGTCTTAGGCGACGAGTCTTAGGCGACGAGTCTGAATCGACGAGTCTGAAGCGATGAGCGAGGCCCCCATGCAGATTGCCGAGTTCCAGAAGCTGATCCGCGACCGCTACTACGCGACCGACAGCGCGCGTGGCGCGCCCGCGACCTACCTCTGGTTCGTCGAGGAGGTCGGCGAACTTGCGCATGCGATCGCGAACCGCGAGCGCGGCAAGCCCGATCAGGAGAACCTCGAGGAGGAGTTCGCCGATGTGATCGCGTGGCTCGCCACGCTCGCGAACATCTGCGGAGTCGACCTTGAGAAGGCGATCCACGCGAAGTACATCAAGGACGGCGGCCCCGAGGGGTTCAAGTCATGACCACCGCGGGCAGCTGCCCGTTCTGTTCCGGCGCGCAGACGGTGTACCTCGAGAGCGAGCGCTGGCAGCTGTTCCGCCACGCGGATCCGGTGCCTCTCGCCGGCTGGATGATGCTTGCAAGCCGCGCGCACCGCGGGGGGCTTGACGAGCTCTCGCCCGTCGAGCAGGGCGAAGCGGGGGTGATCCTCGCAGCGCTCGCCAAGGCGGTTCGCGCCGAAACCGGCTGCGAGCGAACCTACTCGATCACCTTCAACGAGGCGGTGCGTCATCTCCACCTGCATGTGATCCCGCGTCACGCCTCGGACCCGACCACCACGAGCTGGGCGCTCGCCGATCGCTACCGGGCCACGGCGCGCAAGGAGACCGAGGCAGCCGATCCGGCCGAGGCCGAGCGCGCGGCGCGCGCGATTGCTGCGCGGGTGGCCCCCGAACTCGCGCGGCTCGGCTTCGTCGCCCCGCGTGCGTGAGCCTTTCGCCTATTCTTGCGCCATGCCTGAAGACCGCATCACCGGCGCCGCACGGATCCGACGCGCCTTCGACCTCGCGCGCGCGCGGGGATCCTGCGCGTTGATGCCGTTCATCACGGCTGGTTACCCCGACCTCGCCACGACCGAACGGCTGCTGCGCGAACTGCCCGACGCAGGCGCGGACCTGATCGAGGTCGGCATTCCGTTCTCCGACCCGATCGCCGACGGCCCCGTGATCGCCGAGTCGATGCACCGCGCGCTGCTCGGCGGCACGACGCCCGAGGCCGTATTCGAGTGCGTCGCGAAGGCGAACCCAGGCGTGCCCGTCCTGGCGATGGTCTCGATCTCGATCGTCGAACGGATGGGGATCGGCGACTTCTTCACCCGCTGCGCCGACGCTGGCTTCGCGGGCGTGATCATTCCGGACGCAGGAAGCGAGTTCTGGAGCGAGCTCGGTCAGCGCTTGCAGGGCGACGGATTGCGCGCAAGCGAAGCGCTCGGCGTCGTCGAGTTCGTTTCGCCGACGACCCCGCGCGCGCGGATCGAGGAGATCGTGCGGCGTTCCACGGGGTTCATCTATCTGCTTGCGCGCGCCGGCATCACGGGCGAGCGCTCCGATGCGCCCGAGGTCGCCGAACGCGTCGCGACGATCCGCTCGATCGGCCCCGCGCGCATCGCGGTGGGATTCGGCATCTCGACCCGCGACCATGTCGCGGCGGTCGGACGCGACGCCGATGGCGCGATCGTCGGAAGCGCGATCGTCCGCAAGATGACGCAAGCGCTGGAAAAAGGCGAAAGCGCCGCCGAAGCAGCGCTTTCGCTCGTTCGTTCGCTCCGCGGCGCCTGAGCGCGCTCAATAGCGGCGCAGAACACCGATCACGACGCCCTGGATGCGGCAGTCGTCGACGATGATCGGCGCGAAGTCGGGATTGGCCGGCTGCAGGCGGATGCGACCATCCTTCTCCTTGAAGAAGGTCTTGAGCGTGGTCTCGCCACTCGGGAGAAGCGCCACCACGCGCTCGCCGTTGCGCGCCGTGCTTCGCTTGTCCACGAGCACGAAGTCGCCGTCGAAGATGCCCTCGTCGCGCATCGACATGCCATCGACCTGCAGCGCGAAGGTGTCGCCCGAACGCCCCTTGCGTGGTCCGAAGAGCTCCTCGAGCGCGATCGACTCGCTCTGCTCGAACTTCTCGATCGGGTAACCCGCCGCGACCTTGCCGACGAGCGGGAAGGTCAGGCGGCCGGCGGCTGCGACATCGCCGTTGATGTCGCGGTCGTCGAGGCCGGTCTCGTCTTCCGGCAGGAGGACATCAGCCGAGACCGTTAAAGAGCGTGCCTTGTTCGCATCGCGGTGCAGCGCACCCTTCTCGATCAGCGCCTCGACGTGCTCGAACACCGTGACCTTGCTGACGCGGAGCTCGTCGGCGATCTCCTGCATGGTTGGCGAGTAGCCCAGTTTCCGACGCGAATCGCGCACGATCCGCAGCACCTTCAGCTGCTTGGGTGTGAGGTTCATCCGAGGTCTCCTTGATTTCGATCAGGCACGACGCCTGGGTGGTGGCGGGGGCGGGGGCGGGGGCGGGGGTGGGGGCGGGGGTGAGGGTGAGCGCGTGAACGGAACGATCTTGGGCGGGGCTCTGCTCGCCTGCGGTCTCGACCGAGAAGATCTCGATCGCGACCTCTTCGAATCGCCGCGCGAACCTGCGAAGCATGGCGGTGACGCCGAGGCTCGACGGTGCAGCTGCGGCCGATGCGCCCGAAACGCCTGCGAACGCGGGGCGCTCTCTGCGAATCGCGGTGCCGACGGCGACATAGCGGCGGGCGTAGTCGCCGCCGGGGCCGAGCAGCACGAGCGGCCACTCGGCCGAGCTGTTGCGCTGCGAGGTGGCGTCGACGAGGAGCGCCTGCAGTTGGGTTGGGTTCGATGCGACCATGGACCGATCTCCTTCTCGTGTTGCACGCACGGCGTGATCGCCATGCATGCTGCTGGTCCACAGCACGCGTTTCCCCCGCGGCGTAGGACGAATGAAGCACTCGGCGTCTGCCGAGCGCCGCCGCTCGTGCACGGGGCTCTCGCCACGCGCCACTTCGCGGCACGACCGGGCATCAGCGGCGTCGGCATCTCCACGCGACGCATCCGTGCCCAAACGAATCTGATCCGAGCCGCCCCATGCCGTCGCGCGCACAGCCGTCGCGCCGGTCGAGCCTTCCACGAGCAGAGCGGCAGTGCCTGCCTTTGCGATGATCGTGTTGGGGGTCTGTTCGGTCATGCTTCTGACTTCGGCAAGCGGCTCTCGACCGCTCCAGATTTTGTTCGGTGGATGTTCGCCCAAACGAAACCCGTCCGCAAGGGGTCTGGCCGCGCATTCGCCGAGGTTGGTCGACATTTGACCCGAAGTCCCGTCTTCCCAGTACCTTAAGGTCGTGGATCGACCTCAGCCGACAGCCCATTCCGCCGCCGCGAGTCACCCTGTCTGGGCCGAAAGCCCGCCAGTGGCGGATCTCGGGATCGGGCCCGAGGCGTTTCCCCTCGACCGGTCGTACTGCTTCCTGAACCACGGAAGCTTCGGCTCCTGCCCGTACGAAGTGCTTGCCGCGCAGCGGCGCTTTCGCGACGAGATCGAGGCGCGTCCGATCGAGTTGCTCGGGCGCAAGCTGACGCCGCTCCTTCGCGATGCGGCGTCGCGCGTCGCTCGTTTCGTCGGCACGACTCCCGATCGACTTGGCTTTGTGACGAACGCGACCGAGGCGATCAACGCCGTGCTGCGCTCGCTCGCGTGGCAGCGGGGCGACGAGGTCGTGGTGGTCGACCATGTCTACGGCGCGATGCGGCAGTCGGTGCGGCGGCTTGCGGACGAGTTCGGCGTCGTGCTTCGCGAGGTCGTCGTGCC
>CAIXEV010000521.1 GCA_903918555.1 uncultured bacterium
CCCGTCTGGGGGATGAGAGCGCCTGCGCCGCGGCGCGCGCCGGGCGCCGCGCCTACCCTGCGCGCGATGGCCCCCAACGACGCATTTCACCGGCGCGGACGCCTCGTCGTGATCCACGGTCCGATGTTCGCGGGGAAGACGACCGAGATCCTCGCGCGCGTCGCGGCCGCGCGCGCACGCGGCGAGCCCACGCTCGTTATCAAGCCGACGCGCGACACGCGCTACGCCGCCGACGAAGTCGTGACGCATACGGGTGAACGAATCGCCGCGCGCAACGCGGGCATCTCGGCCGACTTCATCGCGCTCGTCGACGCCGAAGCCGCGCCGCCCGCGATGGTCGTGATCGACGAGATCCACTTCTTCGCCTCGGACGCGGTCGCGCCGATCGACGCGCTCCTTGCGCGCGGCGTCACGGTCGTCGTCGCGGGTTGCGACATCGACCACTTCGGCGACATCTTCGCGCCGTTCGACGCGCTGCTGCCGCGCGCCGACGAGCGCGTCCACAAGACGGGCGCCTGCGCGCGATGCGGCGGCGCGAGCACGCACAGCGAGCGGCTCGTCGCGACGACCGAGCGGATCATCGTCGGCGGCGCGGCGGAGTTCATCGCGACCTGCGCGAAATGCTTCAGGCCGAGCCGCCGCTGACGGGGCCGTGATTCGTGACGACGAAGTGCGCCACCGCGCGATAGGAGCCGGCGTGCCGCGCGTAGGTCGGCTCTGCGACCGTGTGGAAGAAGTGCTCGAGGTACTCGAGCGGCCACGGCCGGTCGCCCGCCCTCTCGCGCGCGACGGCGCGGGCCCAGCGGAGGTCGCGCGGGGCTTCGACGAAGACCGCGATGTCGACATGCGCGCGCGGCAGCGCGTGGAGCGCGTGCAGGCCCTCGACGACGACGAGCGCTGCTGGCGCGATCGGCTGCTCGCCCACGCGGGAGTGCGTGTCGAAGCTCCACTTCGGCATCAGGGTCGCGCGCCCGACGCGCAGTTCCGCAAGGTCGCGCGCAAGCCGCGCGAGGTCCGCCGATTCGGGCAGGTCACGCAGGTGCTCGGGCGTGGCGTCGTAGTCGGGCAGATAGTGGTCGGTCGAGACCACGCAGGAGGACAGTGCCCGCGCGAGCGTCGACTTGCCGGAGGCGACCGCGCCCGTGACTCCGATCACCGCGCGCGGGCCGTGCGCCAAGGCCGCCGCGAGGATCGCCTCGCGTGCGGCGTCGAGGCCGTCGATGATGCGCTGATCCTGCTGCACGGCCGCAGCATACGCGGGGCTGCCAGTATCCTGCGCCCTTCGGAGGCCACATGAACCCGACCGGGCTGCTCGGCGTCGTCGTCATCCTCGCGCTCGGCTACCTGCTCTCCCGGCACCGCCGCGCGATCCGCGTCCGCACGATCGCCGGCGGCGTCGCGCTCCAGTTCGCGCTCGCGTACCTGTTGCTGCGCTTCCCGCCCGTCGTGGCCGCGTTCGACGCGTTTGCCGCAGGCATCTCGAAGGTGATCTCGTTCGCCGACGAAGGCACGCGCTTCATCTTCGGAAACGCCTCCGACGCCTCGGGCGCGTGGGGCTTCATCTTCGCCGTGAAGGTGCTGCCGATCATCATCTTCTTCGCGGCGCTGATGTCGGTCCTCTACCACTACGGGGTGATGCAGCGCGTCATCGCGCTGCTCGCGGCGCTGCTGCGGCGCGCGCTCGGCATCACCGGCGTCGAGGCGATGTCGGCCTCCGCCAACATCTTCGTCGGGCAGACCGAGGCGCCGCTCACGGTGCGCCCGTTCATCGGACGGATGACCGAGTCGCAGCTGATGTGCGTCATGGTCGGCGGCTTCGCGACGATCGCGGGCAGCGTGATGGCCGCGTACATCTCGATGCTCGGCGGAGCCGACGAAGCGCTGCGCGTCGAGGTCGCCAAGCACTTCATGACCGCGAGCGTGATGAGCGCGCCCGCGGCGATCGTGATGGCGAAGCTCATGCTTCCCGAAACCCGGACGCCGCCCGACGAGTCGATCGCAGCCCTGCGCAACATGCCGCGCGAGACCGTGAACGGCGTCGACGCAGCGGCCGCGGGCGCAGCCG
>CAIXEV010000522.1 GCA_903918555.1 uncultured bacterium
TAGAGCGAGCCGTGGTACTGCCAGTCCTTCAGGCCCTTGTACTGCGCGGCCGTGTTGTCGAGCACCTGCGACTCGAAGCCCGCGTACGCGGGGTCGCCCTCGAGCGGCGCGCGCAGCGCGAGGCCGTTGTTCGCGCCGGGCGACAGCTGGAACTCGAGCCGCAGCTCGAAGTCGGCGTACTCGTCCTTCGTGAAGAGGTTCGTGCCGCCGGGCTGGCAGACGATCGCGCCCTTGCCGTCGATCGACTCGACCTTGTAGCCCTTCGTGTCGCCGACCCAGCCGGCGAGATCGGTGCCGTTGAAGAGCGCGACGAAACCGTCGGTCTTTTCCTTCGCGGTATCAACGGCGACGGCCTTCGGCGCGACGACGGCGGGCGGCTCGACGGCGGGCGAGCAGGCGAGCAGGAGCGCGAGGCAAGCGACGGAGGAGTGCATGTGCGAAAGTGTAAGGAATTCTGCGGAGGCGCCCACCCCGCGTGGCGATACCATCGTTTCCTCGGGCGCTTCCGCACCCGCTCGCACATCCGCCCCTGAGGTTTCCACCATGTTCCTCGCAGCCTCGCTCGCAGCCTCGATCGCACTCGTCCCCGTGTTCGCCCCGGTCGAAGACGCAACGACGCCGCAGAGCGGGCGAAAGGCGAAGGCTCCGGCGCCCATGGCGGACCGCGAGTACGCGACCGGCCCCGAGATCCCGAAGCTGCGCTTCCAGCAGGTGCTTCCGAACCTCGCGCTCGTGCGCCCCGTGCAGGCGTTCCAGCGTCCGGGCGATGCGGCGAACCTCTACATCATCGAGCAGCCCGGGCGCATCCTCATCGCCGATCCGAAGAAGTCCGACACCACCGAGGCGACCGTCGCGCTCGACATCCGCGAGCGCGTGAACGACCAGGGCAACGAGGAAGGCCTGCTTTCGGCCGCGTTTCACCCTGATTTCCCGAAGAAGCGCGAGCTCTACCTCTACTACACCGCCGCGAAGCCGCGCCGCTCGATCCTCTCGCGCTTCACGGTGAGCGAGGACGGCAAGTCGATCGACGCAGCGACCGAGGAAGTGATCCTCACGCAGTCGCAGCCGTACTCGAACCACAACGGCGGCACGGTGCTGTTCGGTCCCGACGGCATGCTGTATCTCTCGCTCGGCGACGGCGGCGCGGCCGACGACCCGCATCACTACGGCCAGAACCTCGACACTTTCCTCGGCAAGGTGCTGCGCATCGATGTGAACAGGAAGGGCGACAACGGCGCGCCGTACGCGGTGCCGGCCGACAATCCGTTCGTCGGCAAGGAAGGCGCGAAGCCCGAGATCTGGGCCTACGGCACGCGCAACATCTGGCGCATGGCGTTCGACGCGAAGACGGGGCAGCTGTGGGCCGGTGATGTCGGGCAGAACGAGTGGGAGGAGATCAGCCTGATCGAGAAGGGCGGCAACCACGGCTGGAACGCGCGCGAGGGCTTCCATCCGTTCGCGCGCGGCAAGGGCGACGGGCCGTTCGTCGAGCCGGTCGTCGAGTACAGCCATCGCGAGGGCCTGTCGGTGACCGGCGGCGTCGTCTATCGCGGCACCGAGATCGCGGGCCTTGACGGCGTCTACATCTACGGCGACTTCGCCTTCGGCACCGTGTGGGGAATCCGCATGATCGACGGCAAGCCGACGAAGCCCGCGGTCATCGCCCAGCGGCGCGGCGAGCTCATCTCGTCGATCGACGCGATGAAGGACGGCACGGTCGTGCTCTCGACCTTCAACCGCGGCCAGGATCGCGGCAACCCGGGTTCGCTGTGGAAGCTCGTCGCAGCGCCGAAGTGAGCGGCTGCGCGGTGGCATGACGGTGGCGCGGCGCGCGCGAAACCGCCACAATGCGGCGCATGGGCCGACCGCTCCGCTACCAGACCGCCGGTGAATCGCATGGACCTGCGCTTGTCGCGATCGTCGATGGGCTTCCGTCCGATGTCGTCGTCGACGCGGCGCGCGTGAACGCAGAGCTCGCGCGGCGGCAGGGCGGCTACGGACGCGGCGCGCGCCAGCGGATCGAGACCGATGTCGCGGAGTTCCTCGGCGGATTGCGGCAGGGGAAAACGATCGGCTCGCCGGTCGCCGTGCGCATCGCGAACAAGGACAACCGCATCGACGACGCCGCGAAGACGCCGCCCGTGACGCGGCCGCGGCCTGGGCACGCGGATCTTGCGGGCAGCCTCACGTATCTCGTGCCCGATTGCCGCGGCACGCTCGAGCGCGCGAGCGCGCGTGAGACGGCGGCGCGCGTCGCGGCGGGGGCGGTGGCGCGCAGCGTGCTCGACGAGTTCGGAATCCGCGTGTTCGGCTTCGTGCGCGGCGCGTGCGATGCGTACAGCGATCTGCTGATCCGCGCGACTGAGCTCGACGCGCTCATCGCCGCGCGCGACGCGAGCGAGGTGTATTGCCCCGACGCCGCGATTGACAAGAAGCTCGTCGACCTGATCTTCAAGGCGAAGACCGAGAAGGACACCGTCGGCGGCTGGTGCGAGGTGCATGTGTTCGGTGCGCCGCCCGGCCTCGGGTCGTGCATGAACTGGGAGGACCGCCTCGACGCGCGCCTCGCGTTTGCGGTGATGGGGATCCAGGCGTTCAAGTCGGTCGAGATCGGCCTTGGCCGCGAGTGCGGCGCGCGGTTCGGCAGCACCGTGCACGACCCGATCCACTTCGATGAAACCGCGCGCGGCGAGAGCCACCTCGGCTATGCACGCCCGTCGAACAACGCAGGCGGCCTCGAGGGCGGCATGACGAACGGCATGCCCGTCGTCGTGCGCGGCACGATGAAGCCGATCGCCACGCTGTTGCGCGGCATGCCAAGCGTCGAGCTCGGCACGCACGAGGCGGTGCAGAGTGCCTACGAACGCAGCGACATCAGCGCCGTCGCCGCCGCGAGCGTGGTGATGGAGAACGCGGTCGCGTTCGAAGTGGCACACGCGTTCCTCGACAAGTTCGGCGGCGACTCGCTCGGCGAGGTGCGCCGCGCGTACGAGGGATTCGTCGCGGCGGCGAAGAGGATCTGAGCACCCAGGGTCGGGTGCCAGCAGACAAGAAATCGGTTCCTAGAAATTGGTGCCCGGCACGTGCCGTCTGGTGCCTGGCACCTCACGGCACGTGCCAGGCACCCCTTTCCATTCCTCCATGAGTACAACGTTATCTCTGCGGGCAGATGTTGGAGTGAAGCCATGAAGAGTTCAGCCGTGTTTACCCCGACATTCCGATCAGCGTTCGCCGGCGCACGCGCCGGGCTTGTGAAGGCGGCAATCCGTGTCCTGCGGCCAGGTTGCGCGATAGCACCGCTTCTCATGATCTTCGCGATTGTGGCGCACTTGAATCAGCCTATCGCATGCGCCCGGCAATCCGTCGACGACTTGGTTGCGGAACTGGAGCGGCTCCAGCCCAACCAAGAAGTTGCCCCGACTGTTCGGGTGCTGCTCGACGGTATCCGCGAGGAAGGCCGAAAGGTCGATGCCAAGGGCAGATTCGGCGCGTGGGCGATTGCATACGCGGCGAAGCGAATCCGTGACAGCGTCGACACCTCTCCGCGAAGCCTCTCGCTGCCTGCATCGAGGACCTTCGTCGGAGTGCTGGGCGAAGCGTACACCACGCTCTATCGGAGTGATGCGCTCATCGAACTCGGCGACGATCCTGTCGCGGTGTTCGGGGCCGTCGACAGAGTGGTGCAGCGCGTGGACGAGCGGCTCGCCGGCGCGGGCAGACTGCGCGAGAAGGCGCGTGGCGATCTCAAGATTCTCGCTGAGCAGGCGATCATCGGTCTGCCGGGCGGCCCACCGTGGGCGCCTCCGATGGGGGAGCTTCTTGCACTCGTCGACTCTGCCTGCGTGGAAGTGCAGCGGATCGCGGAACTGCCGCGAACGCCCGGGCAGACCTCTCAGCAGGACTTTGGAAGGCGCGTCGATGAGTTGAATGGTGTCGAGGAACGCTTTGTGAGTGGGATCAACGCCCTGCGACCCAAGGATCCGAACGGCGGAATCGGAGGCATCGCGGATCCTGCGGAGCGTGATCGGTGGCTGGCCGTGAGCAGAGGCTACCCGGATTCGATGGAGGATCCGATTCGCCTTGCGCGCAGCATGATTCGCGTGTGGCTTGACGGCTCGGATGAGCTTTCCGGCCAGCGGTTGCCTGGCTTGCCGGAGAAAGACTATCTCGACTGGCTCGCCGGGCTTTCGCAGCAGCAGATCCGATGGACGGCCGCGATTCTTGGATCGCTCGTCTCGACTGCATCGCGCGAATCGGCGAAGTTGTCGCCCGGCGAGTCTCGGGAGGTCGACTTCGTCTGGTCGGCGGAGGCCACGCCCGTGATGGCGTGCCGTGCAACGATCGCACGCGGTACCGACGGGTGTGCGGTGGTCTTTGGACCGATGACCGCGACCGGCTGGCGACTCTCCGACAGCGCGAAGGCGTTCGGACCGTTCGGCGCCGATGTACTTGCAGGCGCGATTCTCAGCTGGAGCGGAAGTGAATCGGAGGCGAGGATTCACGCACCGATCGA
>CAIXEV010000523.1 GCA_903918555.1 uncultured bacterium
AGGAACTCGGCCGCCGTCCCGCCAAGCATGCGCGCGCGGTCGACCGCGGAGATGTCGTCCATCGAGCGGATGAGCGACCCCGGCACATGCTCGCCGAGCGGGAACGGATAGTCGCTCCCAAGCGCGAGGCGCGACGCGCCCACCGCGTCGATGAGGAACCGCAGCGCGCGCGGGTCGTGCACGAGCGTGTCGAGGTAGAAGCGCCGCATCTGCTCGCGCGGGTCGGCCGCGCAGTCGACCGCGCAGAGATCGGGCCGCTCGCGGAAACCATGCTCGATGCGGCCGATCGTGAACGCAAGGCTGCCGCCGCCATGCGCGAGGCAGACCTTGAGCGACGGAAGCCGCGCGAGGACGCCGCCGAACATCAGCGAGCACGCGGCACGCGCCGTCTCGGCCGGCATGCCGACGAGCCACGGCAGCCAGTACCTCTGCATCGCGCCTTGGCCCATCATGTTCCACGGATGGACGAAGACCGACGCGCCGCGCCGCGCGCAGTGCTCGAAGAACGGGAAGAGGTCGGGCGAGTCGAGGTTGAGCTCGACGACGGCGTCGCCTCGGCAGGCGTTGACATTCGAGCCGATCTCGACGCCGCGCATGCCGAGCTCGTCGATGGCGCGGTCGAGCTCGCGGCAGGCGAGCTGGGCGTCCTGGAGCGGCACCGTCGCGAGACCCGCGAATCGCGTCGGATGCGCGCGCACGACCTCCGCGATGTGGTCGTTGAGGTGCCGCGCGAGCTCAAGCGCCGCGTGGGCGGGCTGGTGGTACGAGAACATCACGGGCACCGTCGAGAGCACCTGCATGTCGACGCCATGCTCGTCGCACTCCCGCAGCCGCGTCGCGGCGTCCCAGCAGTTCGCATCGATGTCGCGGAAGTGCCGCCCGTCGATCGTGAGCCGCGCGCAGTCGCAGCCCGAGGCGCCCCGCCCGAGGTGCTCGATGGCGGGCCAACCCCGCGTGCCGGCCTTCGCGGCGAGATCGGGCCACGAGGGCGGCAGGATGTGCGTGTGCAGGTCGATCGTGCGCATCGGTCGAAGGCGCGCACATTATCCGCTTCCTCGCCGTGCTGCCGTGCATGCACTCCGTTCCATGGGAGAGGTACACTCCGCGACTCAGCCGTGTCAAACAGCAGAGCCCAGCATCTCTCCCCCAAGGCCTACGCGGCACTTGCCGTCGGAGCCATCGGAGTCGTCTTCGGGGACATCGGCACGAGCCCGCTGTACGCGCTCAAGGAGTCGTTCGCGCACCTGAAGCAGCACGGCGAGTCGCTCGACGAGCTCTACATCCGCGGCATCCTCTCGATCGTCTTCTGGCTGCTGTTCGTCGTCGTCAACATCAAGTACATCTTCGTGGTCACCCGCGCCTCGAACCGGGGCGAGGGCGGCATCTTCGCGCTTCTGTCGCTGATCCCGCGCGGGCTGAGCGCCCAGTCGCGCCGCAGCCGCTTCATCATGTCGATGCTCGCGATCGCGGGCGCCGGCCTCATGTTCGGCGACGGCATCATCACACCGTCGATTTCCGTGCTCTCGGCGATGGAAGGCCTCGAGTACCGCAACGCGGCGCTCAAGCCCGCGGTCCTGCCGCTGACGCTCGTCATCCTCATCGGGCTCTTCTACTTCCAGCAGTTCGGCACCGCGAAGATCGCGCGCCTGTTCGGGCCCGTGATGTGCCTCTGGTTCGGCACGCTCGCCACGCTCGGCGTCATCGCCATCACCAGCCGCCCCGAGGTGCTCGCATCGGTCAATCCGATGTACGCGATCTGGCTCATCCAGCAGCACCCGGTCGGCGTGTTCTTCCTGCTCGGTTCGGTGGTGCTCTGCGTGACGGGCGCCGAGGCGCTCTACGCGGACATGGGTCACTTCGGCATCAAGCCGATCCGGCTCGGCTGGTACCTGCTCGTCGGCCCCTCGCTCGTGCTCAACTACTTCGGGCAGGGCGCGCTTCTCCTCAACGAGCTCGACCACTCCGGCGGCACGATTCCCGACGATTTCCATCCGTTCTGGAAGCTGGTGCCCGAGTCGCTCATGTACCCCATGATCGGCCTCTGCGCGATGGCGACGGTCATCGCCAGCCAGGCGATGATCTCCGGCACCTTCTCGCTGTCGCGCCAGGCGATCCGCCTCAGCATGCTGCCGCGGCTCGACATCACCCACACGAGCGGCGAGCAGGAGGGGCAGATCTACCTGCCTTCGATCAACGGCATCCTGCTCGTCGGCTGCCTGTTCACGGTGCTCCTGTTCCCGACCTCGTCCCAGCTCGCGAGCGCCTACGGCATCGCGGTCACGCTCGGAATGCTGATCACGACGATCCTGTTCGCCGTCGTGGCGCGCCGCTTCTGGCGCTGGCGCAAGCGGTGGGTCATCCTGTTCATCGGCGTCTTCATCACGATCGACGGCGTCCTCGTCGGCGCCAACCTGCTGAAGGTCGTGTCGGGCGGCTGGTTCGCGCTCGCGATCGCGATGATCGCGTTCGTGGTGATGTCGACCTGGGTGCAGGGCAGCTACATCGTCGGCCGCAAGCTCGCCGAGGAGACGCAGTCGATCCACGACTTCCTCGCGAAGCTGTGGACCGAGGCGATCCCGCGCGTGCCGGGCACGGCGGTGTTCCTCACGACCAACTACAACACGCCGCTCGCGCTCAAGCACTTCGTCGAGCACGCGCATGTGCTGCACGAGCAGGTGGTG
>CAIXEV010000524.1 GCA_903918555.1 uncultured bacterium
CGGGTCTCCGCCGTGCTCGCCGCAGACGCCGAGCTTGAAGGCCTTCTTCTGCGCCTTCGCGACGGCGCGGCCCTTCTCGCAGGCCATCTTCACGAGGCCGCCGACGCCGACGGTGTCGATCGACTGGAACGGATCCTTCTCGAGCATGCCCTTCTCGAGGTACGCCGGGAGGAACGACCCGATGTCGTCGCGGCTGAAGCCGAAGGTCATCTGCGTGAGGTCGTTGGTGCCGTAGCTGAAGAAGTCGGCGACCTCGCCGATCTCGTCGGCGGTGACCGCGGCGCGCGGGATCTCGATCATGGTGCCGATCGGGATCTCGAAGCCCTTCTTCACGCCCTTCTCGACGAACACCTGGGCGATCGTCTCCTCGGTCATCTTGCGGAGGCTGACGAGCTCCTTCTTGGTGCCGACGAGCGGGTGCATGATCTCGGGACGCGCGTCGATCTTCTTGGCGCGGCACTCGATGGCGGCCTCGACGATCGCGCGGATCTGCATGCGGAGGATCTCGGGGTACGTGATCGCCAGACGGCAGCCACGGTGGCCGAGCATCGGGTTCGCCTCATGCAGCTGCGCCACGCGGCGCTTGACCTGCTCGAGCGAGAGGCCCATCTCCTTGGCGAGCTCGGCCTGCTGCTTCTCGTCGTGCGGAACGAACTCGTGGAGCGGCGGATCGAGCAGGCGCACGGTGACGGGCAGCCCGTCCATCGCGGTGAAGATGCCGATGAAGTCGGTGCGCTGGAACGGCAGGAGCTTGGCGAGCGCCTTCTCGCGCGACTCGGTGGTCTCGCTGAGGATCATCTCGCGGATCGCGGCCGTGCGGTCGCCGCCGAAGAACATGTGCTCGGTGCGGCAGAGGCCGATGCCGACGGCGCCGAACTCGCGGGCGCGGCGGGCGTCCTCGGGGCTATCGGCGTTCGTGCGCACCTTCATCTCGGCGTGCTTGGTCGACCAGTCCATGACCTTGGCGAAGTCGCCGGAGATCTTCTCGGGGATGGTCGCCTTGACGGCGCCGACCATGACCTCGCCGGTCGCGCCGTCGATCGAGAGGACATCCTCGCGACCGAACGTGCGGCCCTTGACATGGAGCTTTCCGGCCTTGTCATCGATCGAGAGCTCGCCCGCGCCGACGACGCAGCACTTGCCCCAGCCGACGGCGACGACGGCCGCGTGGCTCGTCTTGCCGCCGGTCGAGGTCAGGATGCCGACGGCGCTGTGCATGCCCGCGACGTCCTCGGGGCTCGTCTCCTTGCGGACGAGGAGGACCTTCTCGCCCTTGTGGGCGCGCTCGACGGCCTCGGCCGCGGTGAACGCGAGCTTGCCGGTCGCGGCGCCGGGCGACGCGCCGATGCCCTTGGTCACGGTCTCGGCGCCGGCCTTGTCCTTCGGCGAGAAGAACGGCAGCAGGAGCTGGGTGAGGTCGCCCGCGGGGATGCGCTTGATCGCGGTCTTCTCGTCGATCAGCTTCTCCTTGACCATCTCGACGGCGATGCGGACGGCGGCCTGCGCGGTGCGCTTGCCGGTGCGGGTCTGCAGCATGAAGAGCTTGCCGTTCTCGACGGTGAACTCGATGTCCTGCATGTCCTTGTAGTGCTTCTCGAGCTTCGCGCGCACCTTCATGAGATTCGCGTACGCCTTCGGGAAGCGCGTCTCCATCATGGCGATCGGCTCGGGCGTGCGGATGCCCGCGACGACATCCTCGCCCTGCGCGTTCACGAGGAACTCGCCGTAGAAGACATTCTCGCCGGTCGTGTTGTCGCGCGTGAACGCGACGCCCGTGCCAGAGGTCTCGCCCATGTTTCCGTAGGCCATCGCCTGGACATTGACCGCGGTGCCGTTGAGGCCCCTGATCTCCTGGATGCGGCGGTACTCGATCGCGCGGTCGCCGTTCCACGAGCTGAACACGGCCTTGATCGCGTGCTCGAGCTGCAGCAGCGGATCCTGCGGGAACTCCGCGCCGACCTGGTCCTTGTAGACCTTCTTGTACTCGGCGACGAGCTCGACGAGGCCCTCGGTCGGGACCTGCGTGTCTTCCTTGACGCCGTACTTCGTCTTGATCGCGCTGAACGCGTGCTCGAGCTGCAGCAGCGGATTCTGCGGGAAATCAGCGCCGACCTGGTCCTTGTAGACCTTCTTGTACTCGGCGACGAGCTCCTCGAGGCCCTCGGTGGGGACCTCGGTGTCCTCCTTGACGCCGTACTTGGTCTTGATCGCGCTGAAGGCATGCTCGAACTTGTGGTGGTCGACGCCCATCACGACGTCGCCGAACATGTTGATCAGGCGGCGGTACGCGTCGAACGCGAAGCGGCGGTTGCCCGTGCCCTTCGCGAGGCCCTCGACGGCCTTGTCGGTGAGGCCGAGGTTGAGGACGGTGTCCATCATGCCGGGCATCGAGACGGCGGCGCCGGAGCGGACGGAGACGAGCAGCGGATTCGTGTCGGAGCCGAACTTCTTGCCGAGCTCCTTCTCGAGCATCTTGATGTTCGCGCGGACATCGTCCATCAGGCCCTTCGGCAGCTTGCCGCCGCAGTCGTAGTACGCGGCGCAGGTGTCGGTGGTGATCGTGAAGCCCGGCGGAACCGGCAGACCGATCGAGACCATGTCGGCGAGGTTCGCGCCCTTGCCGCCGAGGAGCATCTTCTGCTCGGCGCGGCCTTCGCACTTCGTCTCGCCGAAGTAGAAGACCATCTTGCCGACCTTGACCTTGCTCGACTTGACCTTGCTCGACTTCTTGGCCGACTGCTTGCTCGACTTCTTGGCCGACTGCTTGGCCGAAGTCTTGGCGGACTTCTTCGCCGGCTTCGACTTGCTGCCTGACTTCTTGCCCGACTTGTTCTTGCTGCCCATAGGTGAGGTGCTTCCGAATGTGTGCGTGCGCGGCGTCTTCCCGCCGCGGTGAATCGGGCAGTCTACAAGCCCCCCGCCGACGCGTCGGGGCGCGAAACACGGCAAAAACGCGGTTCGGCGCGCGCTTCCGCAGGCTGCGGTGCCGCGCACGCCCTACGATCCGCGCCCGATGGCCGCTGATTCGGCACCACACGCCCCCGCCCGCATGAACGCGGCCGACCTGTTGCTCCGCTATCCGGCGAACGAGCCGCTGGCCGCGCTTGTCTCGGGTGGCGGCGCGGCGGCGCACAACAGCTGGACGATCCTCGCGCGGCCGAGCGAGGCGCTGGTCTTCCCCGCGCACGCGACGCGCGAGCAGTGCCTTGCCGCGCTCGAGGAAGCGTTCGCGCGCACGCCGCGGCTTGCGGCCGTCGAACACGCGCGGGCCCCGCGCGCAGGCGGCGAATTGCCGAAGAAGACGCGCGGGCAGCCGCCGTTCACGGGTGGCTGGATCGTGGCGCTTGGCTACGGCCTCGGCGGCGTGTTCGAGCCGACGGGCCACTGCGCGGCGCGCGCGCGGCAGAAGACGGCGCTCCAGGCGGTGCTCTACTGGTGCGAGGACGCGTGGTGCTACGAGCACGCGACCGGCGCGCTGCACGCGGTCGGCAACCCGCCCGAGCTGCGCGACCCGGCGCACTCGGCGCCGCATCACTGGCACCTCGGGCCGATCACCGACGACGAGACCGATTCGCGCTACGCGGGCGCGGTCGCGCGCGCGGTCGAGTACATCCGCGCGGGCGACGCGTTCCAGGCGAACATCGCGCGGCGCTTCCAGGGCACGCTTTCGGGCGATGTGCGGTCGTTCGCGCACGCGGCGATTTCGCGCAATTCGGCGTGGTTTGGCGCTGCGATCGACCTGCCGGACGGCGGCGCGCTCGTGTCGATGAGCCCCGAGCTCTTCCTGCGCGTGAAGCCGGACGGCACCGCCATCACGCGGCCGATCAAGGGCACGCGGCCCGTCGACACGCCGCGCGCCGAACTTGCGGCGAGCGAGAAGGATGCTGCGGAACTGGCGATGATCGTCGACCTGATGCGCAACGACCTCGGCCGCGTGGCCGAGATCGGCAGCGTGTCGGTGGCGGAGGACCGCGTGCTCGAGACGCACACGACCGTGCACCACGGCGTCGCCGAGGTGCGCGCGGCGCTGCGCGACGATGTCGAGTGGACGGAGCTGCTGGCGGCGACCTTCCCGCCCGGATCGGTGACGGGTGCGCCGAAGGTGCGCGCGATGCAGATCATCGACGAGCTCGAGGACCACGAGCGCGGCTTCTACTGCGGCGCGATCGGGTTCATCTCGCGCTCGGGCGACTGCGCGCTGAGCGTGGCGATCCGGACCGCGCAGATCGGCGCGGAGGAGCGCGGCGGCGACGACGCGCCGCCGACCCGAAGTGTCGTCTACCACGCGGGTTGCGGCATCGTGGCCGACAGCCATCCGGAGGCGGAGGTCGCCGAAACCCACGCGAAGGCGCGGGCGCTGACGCAGCTTGAGAGCGCTGCGGGCGGCGGCGATGTTGCGTCAAATCCGTGACAGCCTGACAGGTTCGCGGCCCCGTTTGCGCCTTCAAGGTGTCGAGCGGGGGCGTTCCCTCCCCCGTTCGTCGGGAACCATTGTCTCCCTCGCACTTGCCCCGTCCCTTCGTCAGCTCCCTTACTGACGCGCGGGGCTTGTTGCTTTTTGCGGTGCTGTCGAAGGCGGAGCGCAGCGCAGCCTGAGCGGACGGCACCGGCGTCGCCTTTCGTAGCGTGTGGCATCACTTTGAGTGATGGCGGCCAAGACGAGCGCGCCGCGCGAGTGGTGCGTTTCGAGCCTGC
>CAIXEV010000525.1 GCA_903918555.1 uncultured bacterium
GGGAAGGGGATCCCGGCCTCGCGGAAGAGATCCTTGTTGTAGTAGAAGCCGACGGTCGTGAAATCCTTGGGAACGCCGTAGAGCGTGCCGTGGCCGACGCGGCGGCCGTCGAAGCGGAAGGCGTCGACCGTCTGCGGGTAGAAGGCGCCGAGGTCGAGCGCGTTCGCATCGCCTGCGGCGCGCGCGGCCTCCTCGCGGGCCACGAAGTCGTCGATCGGGCGCAGGAGTTCGAGGCTCGCGAAGTTCGCCACGCGCTCGTAGCCGACATAGAAGACATCGGGCGGCTCGCCCGCGGCCATCATGGTCTGGAGCTTGGTGTAGAAGCTGCCCGCGTCGCCAGGGTTCAGGCGCTTCACGCGCACGCCGGGGTTCGCGGCCTCGAAGGCGCGCAGCGAATCCTCGACGATCTTGTCCTCTTCCTGGCCGCCTTCGCCGGACCAGTGCATGACGGTGAGCACGATCTCGCCCGGCCTGCCGTCGCCGCGCGCGACCGTGCGGTAGGCGACGCGCGCGAACGCGGCGAAGACGAGGATTGCCGCGAGCGCAGCAAGCATCATGCGCACCATGCGGCCGAAGCCGATGGTCGAGGGCGTGCCGGCGCGGTCGTCAGGCATGGGTCGCGAGTATAAATGAAGCATGCTGCATGCCGTGCTGCGTTTCCTCTGTGCGAGTGCGTTTGTCTCGGTGTTCGCGATGGGGGCGCCGCCCGTGCCGCCCGTGCCGCCCGTGCCGTCCGCGCTGCCCGTGCCGCCCGAGTCGCCCGTGCTGCCGCCGTCGGTCGAGGTCGAGCAGACGGCGCCGGGCCGCGCGAAGGTGACCTTCGCGTATCGCCCCGAACGAGCGGAATCCGCGGTCTTCCTCGCGGGTGACTTCAACGGTTGGAGCCCGGCGCGCACGCGGATGGAGCGGATGGGCGATGGTTTCTGCCGCGTGACGGTCGAGCTCGAGGACGGCCGCCACCCCTACAAGTTCGTGGTCGATGGCAAGTGGATCGCGGATCCCGCGAACACCACGCGCGAGCCCGATGGGCACGACGGCTTCAACTCGGTGCTGGTGCTCGGGCGCGCGGCGAGCGATATGCCGACCGAACAGCGCGTGATCGACGATTTCGCCACGCCCGACTGGGCGCGCGACGCGGTCTGGTACCAGATCATGCTCGATCGATTCGACAACGGCGATGCGATGAACGACCCGCCGAACGCGCGGCCGTGGACGAGCGCGTGGCGCGCGACGAGCCCGTGGGAGACGGAGGGCGGCCAGACCTTCTGGGAGTGGGCGGTGTTCAGCCGTCACTACGGCGGCGACCTCGAGGGGCTGCGGCGGCGCATTCCGTACCTCAAGTCGCTCGGCATCAACGCGATCTACCTCAATCCCGTGTTCGAGGCGCCGAGCCCGCACAAGTACGACGCGACGAACTTCGTGCACATCGACGACAACTTCGGATCGAAGGGCGATGCGGAGATGTCGGCGGCGAACGAGGATCTGCGCGATCCGTCGACCTGGGGGCTGAACCAGAGCGATCGTTTGTTCCTTGCGGTCGTGAAGGAGCTCAAGGCGAACGGCATCCGCGTGATCGTCGACGGCGTGTTCAACCATGTCGGCGAGACGCACATCGCGTTCACCGATGTGCGCGCGCGCGGGAAGGAGTCGCCGTACGCGGACTGGTTCGAGATCGAGAGCTTCGAGCCGTTCAAGTACCGGGGATGGGCGGGATTCGGGCAGTTGCCCGAGTTCGCGAAGACCGCGACCGGATTCAAGAGCGACGCGGTGCGCGACCATGTGTTCGCCGTCACGCGGCGCTGGATGGATCCGAACGGCGACGGCGACCCGTCGGACGGCGTCGACGGCTGGCGGCTTGATGTGCCGAACGAGGTGCCGATCGAGTTCTGGCGCGAGTGGCGCGCGGTGGTCAAGAAGACGAACCCCGATGCGTACATCGTGGGCGAGATCTGGAAGCGCGCGGACAAGTGGCTCGACGGAAAGAGCTTCGACGCCGTGATGAACTATCCGTTCGCGAACGCGGTGGTGCAGTGGGTGTCGGACGAGATCAAGCCGAGCGAGCTTGATCGGCGGCTGCTGGCTGTGCGGCTTGCGTATCCCGAGCAGTCGACGATGGTGCTGCAGAACCTGCTCGCGGGCCACGACACCGATCGGCTTGCGTCGATGATCATGAACCCGGGCCGCGGCTACGACCGCGCGAACAGCGAGCGGCCGGGATCGGCGTACATCGGCGCGAAGCCGACCGACGAGGCGTTTCGCCGCGCGCTGCTTGCGGTTGCTGCGCAGATGACCTATGTCGGGGCGCCGATGATCTGGTACGGCGACGAGGTGGGAATGTGGGGGAGCGACGACCCGTTCTGCCGGAAGCCGATGCTGTGGGCGGATCTGCCGCCGAACGACGATCCTGACGAGCGGATGCGCGCGGGTCACCTCGAGGCGTATCGCGCGCTGATTGCGCTGCGCAACGGATCGCCCGCGCTGCGCCGCGGCGCGTTCAAGACGCTCGTCGCCGATGACGCGCGGAACCTGTGGGTGTTCGAGCGAACGCTTGGCGATGAGCGCGTGGTCGTGGCGCTGAACGGTTCGCGCGAGCCGCAGGCGATGCCGGATGTCGGCGCTCGCGGGGAGACGCTGTTCGTGTCGGACGGCGGGGGGGAAGTGAACGGCGAGCGGGCCGGCGCGGTCCCCGCGCTCGGCGTGCGGGTCATGCGCGTGCGGTGACGCGCGCCTTCGCGGCCGCGGCGCGGCCGCGGTGCCCGGCACGTGCCGGGAGGTGCCAGGCACCAGACGGCACGTTCCGGGTGCCCGCCGTATAGATCAGGTGTGATTTTCGGTGCCTGGCACGTGCCGGGAGGTGCCAGACACCAGACGGCACGTGCCGGGCACCTGCGTTCGCCGGGCACCTGCGTTCGGGGCACCTACGTTCGTCACGGCGCCTTCGGCCGCATACGCTCGATCTGCCGGCTTCTTCCAGAGGCAGCGCCGAAGCCTGCGTCCGTGCGTTCCGTCAGCGATGCGCGCAGCGCTGCGCCTTCTGCGAGCAGCGCGGGGTCATCGGATCGCTCGAGCGCGCGAAGCAGCGTGAGCTCCCCTTCGAACGCAGCGTCCGATTGCGCGCCGTACGACTCGATCAGCAGGGTTCGGTCGGCACGGCAGGTGGCGACATCGGTGAAGCTCATCCACGCATCGCGTGGGTGACGGTCCTCCATCAGGCGCCGCGCGGCGATGGCGCGTACGAGCGCAGCGGCTTCGGGGCGCCCTGAGACCTCGGATGCGCGGTCGGCGACGGCGCGCAGGCGTGCAGCGGCGGAGGGCGCGTCCATGTCGGCGATCAGGGAGTCGGTGAGGCTGCGTACCGCGCTACCGAGCCGATCGACCGAATTCAGGTTCGCGCTGAACCAGGTTTCCACCGCCACTTCGTTCGCCTGCAGCGCGCGCGCACGATCTCCCTCGCTCCCGCGCTGCAGATAGGCGGCGCCGATCAGCCGCAGGGCGTTCTGCCGGTGCAGGGCCAGCGCGTCGCCCGTCTCGTTGGCGCGTGGCGACGCGAGCTCGATGACGCGTTCGAGCGCAGCGACCGCCTCGTCGGCACGCGACGCGCTGCGCAGCGCGTATCCCCGCTGGATCGCGGTGTGCAGGGTTCGCGGATTCCGCTCGCCGAACTCGCGCAGACGGATCGCGTAAGCCTCGTCGAGGAAGGGGATCGCCTCTGCGGGTCGCGCTGCGGCCGTGAAGAGGATTCCGGCGTTGTGGAGAAGCCGCGTCCACTCGCTCGGGGGGAGTTCGAGGCCACGCGCCGTCTCGACCGCCCGCTGGCCGCTCTCAGCCGCGCTTCCGATGTCGCCGGAGCCTTCGAGCGCAAGTGCACGCTTCGACAGCGCACTCGCGACTTCGTACGACGAGCCCGATGCCTCGGCGAGGCGCAGCGCCTCGTCCGCCGCCGCGAGCGCTTCGGCGGCACGCCCGAGCGACATCGCGCTCACGGAGATGGAGCCGTACGCGCGCGCGCGCAGCGCACCCACCGAAAGCTCCGGCGCGGGATCCGAGCCGCGCGATGCGGTGGTCGCGTCGGGCGGCAGCCCCTCGAGCAGCGCGAGCGCCTCCTTGGCGTACGCGTTTGAGTTTTCGGGAAGGCCCGCAAACTGGCTCGCGCCTGCGATCTGAAGCAGGACGCGCGCCCGTTCGATGGGCGGCTCCGACGCCTCGACGAGTTCGAGCAACCGCTCGTACTGGCGCAGCGCGCCCCCGTAGTCGCCGATCTCGAAGAGCACCTGCGCGAGCGTCTCGCGCAGTGCGCGCTCGAGTTCCGGACGCGTCGGGCGCGAGTCAAGCGAACTCACGGCCACCTTGATGATCTCGGCCGCGGTCGTCGGCGTCCCCACCGCATCGCGCTCGCGGAGATTCGCCAAGAGATCGCGGAAGTAGTCGTTCATGCGCTCGGCGCTCACGCGCGCCGCGACCGCCTCGTCGGCGCGGATACTCTCCGCGTCGCGCGCCTTCGTTGCGTCGATCGCGAACATGATCGCGAGCGCCGTACCGGCGAAGATCGCGAGAAGCGCGACCGCGAGCGCCGTCGCGGCGGCGCGGTGACGCCGCACGAGCGTCCGCGCGACATAGATCGCTCCCGGTGGATGCGCCTCGACGGGCTCGCCCGCGAGAAACCGCCCGAGGTCGTCGGCCAGTGCCGAAGCGTTCGCGTAGCGCCGCGCGGGGTCCTTCTCCATCGCGCGCAGCACGACGAGCGCGAGCTCGGTCGGCACACGGCGGCGGTCGTCGGCGGTGAACGCAGGAACGGCGTAGCGGATCGCCTCGAACAGCGTGCCGATCGGAAGCATCGGATCGAACGCGGCGCGGCCCGTCAGCGCGCGGTACGCGAGCAGCCCGAGCGCGTGGACATCGGTGCGCGCGTCGATGGCCTCGGCGCGGCCATCGATCTGCTCGGGCGAGCACCACGACGGCGTGCCGGCGAAGCCCTGCGTGCGCGTGGCGTCGACCGTTCCGATCTCCTTCGCTAGGCCGAAGTCGAGCACCTTCGGGGTGTCGCCCGCGCCGACGAGCACATTCGTGGGCTTGAGGTCGCGGTGCACGATGCCGATCGCGTGCGCCACGGCCACCGCGCGCGCGGTGTCGGCCAGCGCCCGCACGACCACGCGCAGCGCGTCGGCCGGCTCGCGCGCGGTCCACACCTCATCCGCCCAGCGGTCGAAGGACTCGCCCTCGATCCACTCCATGACGAGTAGCCTCGCGCCGTCGCTTTCGGGCGCCGACAGGAGCGAGACGATGTTCGGATGCGCAAGCGCCGCGAGCACCGAGGTCTCGCGCGCGAAGCGTGTGTCCTCGATCGGGATCGCGCAGGTGGTCGCGGCGTCGGCGGCCGAAGTCACCGTCTTGGCTGCGTCCAGAACATCTTCATTTCGGATGAGCCGCTTGATCGCGACGCGCCGCCCGGTGCGCGGCTCGACCGCCTCATAGACCGTGCCCTGCGCGCCACGCGCCACCACGCGCACAAGCCTGTAGCCCGCCACTTCCCCGACGATCACCGGAGCTTCGGAGCGCGAGGCGCGGTCCATCCAGGCGTCGGACTCGAACGCCGCCAGCGCCGTCCGCTCGAGGTCGTCGATCGCACGCAGCGCGTCCGGGCTTCCCGTGATGCGCGACTGCGTTGTGGCGGCACGGGTTGGTTCGCCGCCCACTTCGCCTACGCCTCGTCCGCGATCTGCCTCTCGACGAGCGCCTTCATCTTGTCGCGGATCCGCTGCTTCACCTTGTGGACCGCCTGCGGCGTGGTCTTGCAGTCCATCGCGATCGACTCCACCGGCTCGCCCCGCATCAGGCGTTCGAACATCGCCACGCTCTCCGACGCGAAGGTGCGGCGGATCTCCGCCATCGCGATCCTGAAGTGGTGGTTGATCCATTCTTCCTCAAACGCCTTCTCGCTCGGGTCGACGCCCGACTCTCGACCGGCGTCGCCCCCGGAGACGACGCCGTCATGCAGAGGTAGCGCAGCTGCCGCCCCCGTTGGACGGGCGTCCTTCGCACGAACGCGAGAAATCTCATTTCGCACCACGCGGAAGAGGTAGTTGCGGAATCGCCCCTTCTCGGGGTCGAGGCGGAAGGTGGGCATGGTGCGCAGAAGCGCCGCAAACACCGCCTGCGACACATCTTCCGCATCGGTCGGCTGCAGACCCTGCCGGACGGAGAAGCGGAGGACAAGCCCGCGGTAGCGTGATTCAAACCGCTTCCAGGCGCGCTCGTCCTTCGGATCCTGAAGTCTCGCAATGAGCGTGAGTTGGGTCGACGGGACGGACATTCGACGCTCCGACTGTACCCCGTGAATGTGGGGACCTGAACAGAGATCAGAGCGATTTTCAAGGTTCCCGCGTCCAACGGCGGCACCAAGAGCACTACGCAGGGGGTCCGACGGAGTCCAGACACCATGAAGACCCTCTCCACTCGCCACACTCTTGTGACGCAATCGCCCGCATTCCGCGCTGTTCTCGGCCTGATGTCGGTTCTCGGCATCGGCGCCTCGGCGCACGCGGTCGAGAAGACCTGGGACGGCGGGGCGGGCACCGCGAACTGGCATGACGCCGCGAACTGGAGTCCGGACGGCATCCCTGCGGCTGCGGACGATGTGGTGATCGGCTCGGGACCCGCCGAGGTTCTTTACACAAGCACAACGGGCGACCGAACGGTCGCGACCCTCTCGTGCAGCACGGTCCTGCGCATCACGGGCGGCACGCTGCGGGTGTCGAACGGCGGCACGATCTCAGGGCAGCTGACGATGACGGGCGGAAACTTCTGCCCCGGGTTCAGCTCGGGCACGCCGCTTGACCTGACAGGCACGAACAATTCGATCGCGAACGCGACGCTGCTTTGCGGCACGCTGCGGGTTGCGTCGGGCGCGTCGCTGTCGCTTGCGAGCTCGACGATCTCGGGTGGGCTGGTGAACGACGGCACGGTGACGATGTCGGGCAGCCAGACGACGACGCTCGGCTTCAACGGCACGGTGCTGAACCGCGGCGAGTGGACGATGAACGCGGCGAGCGGCCAGACCTGCA
>CAIXEV010000526.1 GCA_903918555.1 uncultured bacterium
CCTGGTCGACGCCGCGCGTCCACGCCGCGGCCGCGGCCTCGAGCGCGTTCATCGCGTTGTGGCGGCCGACGAGCGGCAGCTTCATCTCGATGAGGCCCCACGGACCGCGGAAGGTCACATCCATCGACTCGAGCCCCATGCGGTGCACGGTGCCGAAGCAGTCGGCCGTCGGATCGACGAGGCTCACGCGCAGGACGCGCGCGCCCGAACGCTTCGCGGCATCGAGCATCACGCGGCTCCACGGGTCGTCGATGTTGACGATCGCGGTGCCCGATGGATCGAGCATCGAGAAGAGCGTGGCCTTCGCCTCGGCGTAGCGCTCCATCGTGCCGTGGTAGTCGAGGTGATCGCCCGTGAGGTTCGTGAAGATCGCCGTGCGGAACGAGAGTCCAGCCACGCGCTTCTGGTCGAGCGAGTGGCTCGAGACCTCCATCGCCGCCGCGCGGCAGCCGTGGTCGACCATGCGCGCGAAGAGCTCGGACAGCTCGAGCGCGGGCGGCGTCGTCAGCTGCGACGGCACGCGCGCCGCGCCGTCGTCGATCTCGACCGTGCCCACGAGGCCGGTGCGGAGACCGGACGCGGCGAGCAGCTGCTGCACGAGGTACGCGATCGTGGTCTTGCCGTTCGTGCCCGTCACGCCGACGAGCTCGAGCGTGCGCGACGGCGAGCCGTGGAAACGCTCGGCGATGAGCGCGGCGGCGAGCGCGGGATCGGCGGCCTCGACCCACGCGACCGTCGAGGGCATCCCCTCGGGCGCAGGCGAGCCCTTCGGCGCGATCACGGCGACCGCTCCGCGCGCGATGGCGTCGGCGATGAACGCGCGGCCATCGGCCTTGGTGCCGACGCGCGCGAAGAAGCACGCGCCCTGCCGCACCTTGCGCGAATCCTCGGCGAGATTCCAGATGACCGGATCGACGGCCCCAGGCACCGTCACATCAAGGCCTGCGATCAAGGTCGAGAGCTTCATGACTTCGCCTCCTCTTCGTCGAGCGCGCCCTCGATGGGCAATGGATCGGACACGCGGCCGCGCGCGAACTCGATCAATCTCGGCATCACGATGCGCTTGATCGCGATCTTGCCGCACGCCGCGGTGGGAATCGCAAGCAGCATGCCGTACACGCCCGCCACCGAGCCGCCCGCGAGGATCGCGACGACGATGGTGACAGGGTCGAGGTTCGTCGCCTTGCCGGCGATCACGGGCGTGAGCAGGTAGCCTTCGATCGTCTGCACGATCACGAAGACGAGCGTCGGCCAGAGCAGCATGCCCCACACGGGCATCCGCTGGTCGACCGGAAGCCCGAACTGATCGATGATGAGCAGGCCGACCGCGACCGGCACGCCGACGCCGCCGAGATACGGAACGATCGAGAAGGCGCCGGTCAGCAGCCCGAGCGCGATGCCGTACGGCACGCCGCAGATCTGCCAGCCGATCGCGAACATCACGCCCATCAGAAGGCAGATCACGATGCGCCCGCGCACGAAGCCTGCGACCGCGCGGTCCATCTCCGACACGATGTCGAACACGGTGCCCTTGCGCTCGTCGGGAACGAGTTTCGCGAAGAAACCCGTGATCGCGGGCCAGTGCACGCTGAAGTAGTAGAAGTAGAACGGGATGAGGAACGCGACGAGCCCGAGCTCGAGCACCCTGAGGACGATCGAGTAGACCTGGCGCGAACCTGCGCCGAGGATCGAGAAGATCGGGTTGTCGAGTCCGACCGAGCGCACCGACTCGGGAAGCGTCGAGAGCACATCTTCGCTCTGCGCCTGGGCCGGCGCGGGGGTTGTCTGTGCGGGGGTTGTCGGCGCGGGGTTTGTTGGCGCGGCGGTTGTCTGCGCGGGGACGGCCGAAGGTTCGCCCGTCGTCTGCGCGGATTCCTTTGGAGCCGATTCCGCTTCGCTTGTCGACGCGCCTTCCTCGCCCGCTCGCTTCGGGAGAATCACGCGATCGACCCAGCTCTGGGCGTCGTCGCGGAACTGCTCTGGAATGACCTGGATCGCGCGCTCGATGGCGCCGTCGTAGCGATGGTTGCGGAGGTTCTCTGCAAACGAGAGCGTCTGCCCGACCGCGAGCGGCACCACCAGCGCGATCGAGATGCCGAGCACCACGCCGAGCACCGACAGAATCGCTCCGACCGCCAGCGGCCGGTTCATGCGCCGCCAACGCGAGAGCCGCGAGACGACCGGCTCGACGAGGTAGGCGAGCGCAAGCGCCACCAGGAGCGGCACCGTCACCGTGCGCATGGCGTAGCCGGCGTAGATCGTCAGCACCACGATCGCGATCACGAGGATGTCGCGGACAGGCTGCAGGTGCCAGAGGTGCGCGGTGCGGAGGTCGAGCGTTCCCTGCGTGTGCGGTGCCTCCGCGTTCGGGCGACCGTCCGCGGGGTTTGGCATGCCGTCACCGCCAGAAGCTGGTGCTGGCCGCTGCGAGGCTGGCTTGGCGTCGTCCATCCGTGTGCGCCTCCGGGACTCGAACGAGCGTGCTCGGCGCGCCATCCCTCGGCACGCACCCAACGCCCGGGCGCGGCGTTTCGACCGCGCAGACGCGGAAGGTAGCGTGGAACCGAGGAGCGTGTCGGACACTTTCGCGCACCTGCGAGATGCGCTCGATCGCAGAACACGCAGCGAATTGCCGATACACTCTCCACGCGACGCGGAGAGTTGCTGAACCGTGCCACACTCGCCTGAACCCAACCCCACCCCGGATCCGAGCCAGCCCGGCGATTCTTCATCGGGCGCGCCGGGGGCGGTTGGACCGAAGTCGGGGGATGCGAAGTCGGGGGATGCAAAGTCGGGGGATTTGAAGCCCGGTGTCTCAAACCCCGGTGCCTCAAACCCCGGCGCCGATCGCGAGATCCACTGGCCCACGATCCTCGAGCGTGCGGGTTCGTACCCCATCGAGTCGTTCAACTTCGTCCGCGAGGGCCTCAACCACACCGTCGAGCGCGCCCTTCTCCAGCATGAGGCGGGCCTCCGCGCCGGCGGCCTCGGCAATCCCGACACCCACCATGTCACGGGCCAGCAGCTCTGCCTGGGGCTTCGGGACTACGCCATCCTGCAGTACGGGATGCTCGCTCCGGCCGTGCTCCGACACTGGAACATCGTGCGCACCGAGGACTTCGGTCGCATCGTGTACGCCATGATCGAGGGCGGAGTCATGTCGAGGACGAAGGACGACTCGGTCGACGACTTCTCCGCGGTGTACGACTTCGACGAGGCGTTCAGCGACGCCCACCTCTCGCAGCGGATCGGCGGCTGACCGTCCCGCGCGCCGTCGGGAGCGCGTCGTGAGTCAATCGGGAATGCTTCGCGATTCGATCTCGAATCCACCGGGAATCCATCGCGATTCCATCGGGCGGCATCGGCGAGATTCAAGGCGTTTCGCTGCGAAGCCCCCACACCACGACGGTTTTTCCGTATGCTCCTGCGCGTCGAGTCATCTCGACACCCACAGCAAAGAACAGCCGCGTCGCGCGACGCGGCGAACGAAGAGTTGTCCCGTTTCACGCCGTCCGGAATCCTTGCCGGAATCCTTAGTCGGAAATCCTTGTAGGCAAACCAAGCAGGTACACCATGCGCCTTGCACTTCCAACTGCAATCCTCGTCTCCAGCGCCAGCCTTCTCGCGCTCGGCGGCTGCGTCCCGCAGAGCCAGTACGACGACCTCATGAACGCGTACCGCAGCAAGGAGCAGCAGCTCCTTCAGCTGCAGAACGAGTTCGACACCTCGCGCACCAACGAAGAGGCGCTGCGCCGCCAGCTCGCTGAAGCCGCTGCGGATCTCGCCCGCGCGCGCGAGCTCGTCGGTGGCGACAAGGGCGCGCTCGACGCGCTGCAGAAGCGCTACGAGGATCTGCTCGCGCAGGTCAACGCGCTCAGCCCGCTTCCGGAGAGCGTGAATTCGCGTCTCCGCGAGCTCGCCGACGCGAACCCCGAGATCTTCGAGTACGACGAGAAGCGCGGCATGCTGCGCTTCAAGAGCGATGTCACCTTCGACCTCGGCAGCGCCAAGCTGACCGCGAAGGCCGAGTCGGTGATCGCGAAGGTCGCGTCGATCCTCAACACGAGCGAGGCGCGCGACCTCGAGGTGCGCGTCGTCGGCCACACCGACAATGTGCCGATCCGCAAGTCGTCGACCGCTGCGCAGCACCCGACGAACATCCATCTCTCGGCGCACCGCTCGATCTCGGTCCGCGACGCGCTCGCGAGCGATGGCGTCGACGCGAACCGCTTCATGGTCGCCGGCTACGGCGAGTTCCGTCCGATCGCGTCGAACAGCGCGCGCGGCAACGAGATGAACCGTCGCGTCGAGCTCTACCTCGTGCCGATGCCAGCGGTCGAAGCGGTCTCGACCCGCTCGGCCAACCCCGCTCCGTCCACGGCGAAGACCGTGAACGCGACCGAGGAAGGCGAGAACCTCAAGTAACTCGCGATCGGCCGGCCGACGCCTCGTTGTCAACGAACGCGTTTCGACCGCACGATTGACTTGCCTGATCCATCCGCATCGGAGGAGCCGCCTGGCTCCTCCGATGTGCTTTTTGGCCCAAGCCTTCGGCAAACGCGCCGTCCGAGAACTCGTTCAGACTTGCTTCAAAAACCGCAATTCCCCGTGAAGCGGCGGCTCCTCCATCGACCTTTGCAAGGCTCGACTTACACTCGGCTCGCCCCCTTGCGCGGGGCTGTCTGAAACCCGCTACGGGCCCTTGGTGTGTCGCCGTGCTCGATCGTGATCGAGTCCCCGACCGTTCGGCGAACGCCACCCGCAGCCACATCTTGTAGAGCAGGAGCAAGTTTCCGATGCGTCGACTCGCACTCTCGGGCGTCGTGTGTCTTCCCACCCTCATCGCTGCTGTTGCGCTTGCGGATGCCCCGCTGCGCCTCAACGAGATCCGTCTCGAGCAACCTGGAAAGGACGCCGACGAGTACATCGAGATCGCGGGCGCAGCCGGCGAGTCGCTCAAAGGCGTGACGATCGTCGTGATCGGCGACGACGACGACGCGTTCCCCGGCCATCAGAACGGCTTCATCGAGTCGGTCGTGTCGCTGGGCGGCACGGTTCCCGCGAGCGGCTTCTTCGTGGTCGCGAAGGACGGCTTCTCGCTTGGCACTCCGAACCTCGTCGCGAACCTCAACCTCGAGGGCGACGACAATGTGACCTTCCTGCTCGTCCGCGGCTTCACGGGCTCCAACGGCCAGAAGCTCGACACCAACGACGACGGCGTGCTCGACATCACCCCCTGGACCTCCGTGGTCGCGAGCGTGGCGGTCGTGAAGACCCTGACGCCCGATGGCAACGCGAGCGACCGCTACTACTCGACGACGACCGTCGGCCCCGATGCGGGCGAACAGCCCGCCGCTGCCTGGCTCTGCGCGAACACCTCGCAATGGATCATCGGCACGCAGGACCCGCTCGGCGGCGTCGACAGCCCCGGCGCGGGCAACCAGTTCTGCGTCCCGCAGGGCGTGATCATCAACGAAGTCCGCATCGACCAGGTCGGCACCGACAACAACGAGTACTTCGAGCTGAAGGGCGCACCGGGCCAGTCGCTCGATGGCTACTTCTTCGTCACCATCGGCGATGGAACCACGGCCCAGGGCTCGGGCGTCCTCGAGAGCGTCGTGTCTCTCGCGGGCACTTCGATCGCGGCCGACGGCCTCCTCTCGGTCGGTGAATCGACCTTCGCGGCGAGCCCGGGCTATGGCGCGCTCGATGTGGTCATCACCGGCTCGAACCCGCTCAACTTCGAGAACGGGGACAATGTGACCCACCTGCTCGTGCAGGGATTCACCGGTGCGGTGAACACGGATCTCGACACCAACGACGACGGCGTGCTCGACATCACCCCGTGGTCGAGCATCTCCGACTCGGTCGCGACGGTTCTCACCAGCGCGTCGGCGCCGGCGGCCAACACCGAGTGGTGGTACAGCCCGACCCGCCTTGGCCCAGATGGCATCTTTGTGCCGGGCCATGTCTTCCGCTGCACCTCGGCGGGCACCTGGCAGATCGGCCCGTTCCAGAACGGCGGCACGCCGCCGCAGGTGATCGTCGACACCGCCGGCGCGCCGAACCCCGGCTGCACCACCTGCGGCCCCGGCGCCGGCAACTGCCATGTGGTCCACGCGACCCCGGGCTGCGTCGACACCTCCTGCTGCACCCTCGTGACGGGCGTGGATCCGACCTGCGGAACCGTGACCTGGGACCAGGACTGCGTCAACCTCGCGCGCCAGTTCTGCCTCGTCGCGGGTAGCCCGCCGGCGCTTTCCTTGAACGAGATCCGCATCGACGAGCCGGGCAACACCGACCCGAACGAGTACATCGAGATCAAGGGCGCGCCCGGCGCGAACCTGAACGGCGTGTCGATCGTCGTCGTCGGCGACGGCGCCGATCTCGACGGCAATGTCGAGACGGTGATCTCGCTCAACGGCACCTTCATCCCGAAGGACGGCGTCTTCCTCGTCGCCAAGGGCACCCTCACGCTGGCGGCGCCGGACACCGTGCGCTCGTTCGGCCTCGAGAACGGCGACACGGTCACCTACTTCCTCGTCTGGAACTGGACCGGCCTCATCAACACCGACTACGACCTGAACAACGACGGCACGCTCGACTCGCTCCCGTGGGATTCGACCATCGATAGCCTTGGCATCAAGGCCGGCGACGGTCGCCTCACCTACTCGGCGAACTCGGTTGGCCCCGACTACGGCGGGCTCCCCGCGCATGTCGTGAAGTGCACCGACAATTCGTGGCGCTTCGGCCGCTTCGACCCCGCGGCGACCGACGGCTTCGGAAGCCCGGGCGTCGCCAACACCACCTGCCCGCCGGCCTACGCCTGCGGCAACCCGCAGGCACCGAGCTGCTTCTCGCCGCACGACCCGCCGGGCTGCTCCGACGAGACCTGCTGCAACTCGGTGTGCGTGATCGACATCACCTGCTGCGAAGTGACCTGGGACGCCGACTGCGCCAACCAGGCCACCCTCAACTGCTTCGTTCCGTCGAACCCGCCTGATGTCCAGATCAGCGAGGTCCGCATCGATCAGACGAGCTTCGACGACGACGAGTACTTCGAGATCGTCGGTCAACCGAACACGCTCCTCAACGGCCTCACCTACATCGTCATCGGCGATGGCGGCGCGGGGACGGGTTCGGGTGTGATCGAGTTCGCGCAGAGCCTCAACGGCAACCGCATCCCCGAGGATGGCTTCTTCCTCGCGGCGCGCACGACCCTGACGCTCGGCGGCGCGACTCCGAATCTCGTTCTGCCGCCGCAGCCTGAGTTCGAGAACTCGGACAATGTGACCCACATGCTCGTCTGGGGCTTCACGGGCGCAATCAACCAGGATCTCGACACCGACGACGACGGCACGCTCGATCTCACGCCGTGGCTGAGCATGCTCCAGTCGGTTGCGTTCATCGAGAGCGCCGCGAACCCGCCGGTCGGCACCGAGTATGCCTACGGCAAGGTGCGCGTCGGTCCGGACGCGGGCAGCTTCGTGCCGAGCCAGCTGGCCTACTGCCCGTCGACCAACGCCTGGACCATCGGCACCTTCGCGACCAACGCGAAGACGGTCGACAGCCCCGGCGCTGCGAACTTCGGCTGCGAGTACAGCACCGGTCCCGGCTGCCCAGCCGACATCGACGGCGACGGCTCGGTGGGCGCAACGGACCTCGCGGCGCTGCTCGGCGCGTGGGGCTCGACCGGCTCCGCCGACATCGACGGCGACGGCTCGGTGGGCGCACAGGACCTCGCCGCTCTGCTCGCGGCCTGGGGCGCGTGCCCGTAAGGCAAGCTCCCTGAGGGCGACAAGCTTGATCTCTCACGCCGGCGACGGACCTCCGTCGCCGGCTTTCATTTTGTCCGCGCAACCAGAGACAGAGACCGGATGGAATGCCTGCTGCCGTTCGCGCGTATAACACCCCGATGCTTCCAGCAACGCGGGCGCTCTCGCACTTCGGGCACTCGACGCTCATCACGCTCGATGGGCTCGGTCGATTTGCGATCTTCAGCCTCGCCGCGCTGCGCATCGCGGTCTTCGAGCCGATGAGCTGGCTGCGCTGGTCGAACCTCGCGCCGCAGCTCTACTCGGTCGGCGCGGCGAGCGTGCTGGTCGTCGCGATCACGGGCGCGTTCATCGGCATGATCCTCGCGCTCGAGGGCTACGACCAGTTCGCGGCGCTCGGGCAGGAGCAGCAGATGGGCGGCGTCATCAACGCCGCCGTCACCAAGCAGATTGGACCCGTGCTTGCGGCCGTGATGCTCGCGGGCCGCGTCGGAGGATCGCTCGCGGCCGAACTCGGCTCGATGCGCGTCACCGAACAGCTCGACGCCATGCGCGCGATGGCGGCCGACCCGATCCGCACGCTGGTCGTTCCGCGCGTGGTGGCGTGCGTCCTGATGACGCCGCTCCTCACCATCTACTCCGATGTCGTCGGCTCGCTCGGCGCGTGGGCGATCGTGACGGGCTACTTCGGCGTCACCAACGCCGACTACTGGCACTACACGGCCCAGTTCGTCTCGTCGTGGGATCCGATGACGGGCGTCCTCAAGAGCATCGCCTTCGGTCTCGCGATCGCGCTCATCAGCTGCTACAAGGGCTTCACCTGCTCCGGAGGCGCCTCCGGCGTCGGCCGCGCCTCCACCGAGAGTTTCGTCGCGAGCTTCCTCGCGATCATCGTGATCAACCTCGTGCTCGCGCAGTTCCTCGGAACGGTCCAGCGCCTGCTCGATCCCGACAGCATGAAGACGCTCATCAGCTGAAAGGCCGCCCCATGTCGATTCGCGCGCGACACACCCGTTGGCCCCGAACGCTTGCCGTGGCGGCGCTGCCGCTGCTGGCGTGCATCGCGGCGTCTCCGTGCGCCGATGCGCAACAGTCGGCCTCCCCGCCGCCCGCGCAGCCTGTCGTGACGCGCACCGATCCGAAGATCCGCGAGGCGCGCATCGAGATCGGCTGCTACGGCACGAAGTACGCGAACGCCTTGAACCCGCTGCAGGACGACTCGCTTCCGGCCGGTGGCGCCTACCGAATCGGGAGTTTGAGCGTCGGCCTGCCCGTTCTGACCCGCACGAGCTGGTGCGACACCGACTTCACCAAGCTCGATGCCCGCGCCTACTTCGATGGCCGCGAGTTCAAGCTCGATCCGACGCGCGTCTACGCGAAGCCCACGAGCGGCGTCGAGGCGATGCTTCGCTTCGAGGGTTCGCCGCCCGGAGAAAGCGTCAGCGAGATGCGGTTCGTGGCCACCTTCCTCACCCAGCGCTGGGAGGTCTCCGTCGACGAGCGCGCCGCCGCGAGGTCGACCTGGCCGCGGGAATGGCCTTCGTGGACGCAGCGCTACCTCGTGTCGGAGATGGGCATCGACCCGAGCGACGCAGCCATCAAGGCCCTCGCGGAGCAGGCGACGGCCGGCGGCGTGCGCAGCGTGTCGCCGTTCTTGGCCGCGAAGAACGCCGCGATCGCCGTCCTCGGGCGCTGGAAGTCGATGACGGGCAGCTCAAGCGAGCTCGGGCCCGACAAGTCGCTGCGAGGGCTTCAGTTCAGCCCGAACGGCGTCTACGGCATCGGCATCGGCCGCGGGACTCCCGTCGAGCTCGCCACCACCTGCGTGGCGGCGGTTCGCGCGATCGGCATTCCCTCGCGCGTGGTCTACGGGCTCGTCGTCAACGAAACCCGCAGCGGCAAGTCGAACGCGAACTTCCGCATGATCTGCGAGTTCTACCTGCCCGACATCGGGTGGATCCCGTTCGACCCGGTCGAGATGCGCAGCCAAGGCGCCGCGTCGCGCGGCGCGGCGGCGGCGATCAAGGGCTTTGCGAATGTCTCCGACCTCGAGGATGTGATTCCTCTTGCGGTGAAGCCCGTGCCGGACGGGTTCCAGCGCGCGGACCGACTCGCGGTCTGGGGCTGGAACCTCGGCCCGAACTCGTCGATCGACTCCAACTACGCGATCTCCCGCATCAAGTTGCTCGACTCCAGCCGCGGCAACGGCAAGGTGAAGTCGATGCCTGCGCCGCTTTCGGACGAGGCTCCGTAGGGCGCCGATCGGTTCGGTCTGTGCGGGGCGTGCGGGCTGCGCGGCGTCGACCGCGCAGTTCCTGCAGGAATCACGGCCAACGCGTTGGTCGCGGGATCTCCGATTTCCCACAGTTGGTGGTAGGAGATCCACCATGAACCGCAAGCACCGATCGCACTCAACCAGCACGCAGGACCCGAGCGAACTGTTCATCGAGCTCGTCCGCGAAGCGCGCGAGCTCCTCTCGTCGACCTGCGGGTCGCCGATGTCGGAGAGCCCGCAGATCGTGGCCGCCGTCGCCGAGGAACGCCTGCGCGCCCGCCAGCGCGAGAACGC
>CAIXEV010000527.1 GCA_903918555.1 uncultured bacterium
ATCTGCCGGTGGAACTCCTGCCCGCCGTAGATCGGCACGACCGAAGTCCCGAGGCGCCGCCCGTAGCGATGGAACGCTTCCGACACCTGCACCGCAAGCTCACGCGTCGGCACAAGGACAAGCGCGAGCGGCTTCCCAGGCGCAGGGCGCTCGTCAGCCACACGCTGAAGAATCGGCAGCGCGAAGGCCGCGGTCTTGCCGGTGCCGGTCGCAGCTTGGCCCAGGATGTCCCGCCCCGCCAGCAACGGCGGAATCGCAGCCCGCTGGATCGGCGTCGCCTCTTCATATCCAAGCGAGGAGAGCTCGACGAGGAGTTCACGGCGAAGACCGAGCTGCGCGAAGGAATCCTCGGCGGGGTCAGTCGCGGCGGCCTCGGCACCGGTCGCGCCAGCGCCCGCGGCCACGCCCGCGTCGGTCGCGGGCACTTCATCGATGTCGTCTCGGGCGTCGTCAGCTGCGTCCGTCGTCTGGTCCTGCATCGATACAGGGTACGCGAAGTGGGGTGCGAACGCCGCGAGGCCATGCGGCGAAGCACGCCAGCTCACCGAAACGCGCATGATCGCGGTTTCGGGGTGGACCCGACCCGCCTGAACCCACCAGCGCGGCGCTCACTCTCCGCGCGCGGGCGTCAGCAACCTCCGCAGGTCCGCGACCAGCAGATCAGGGTCGACTTCGGGCGTGGAGACCCGGTTCGCCCGCTGGTACTCGAGCAGACGGAGCCGCCCACGACCCGTCGGTGGCGCGAGAAGCTCGTCGATCGTCGCATGCCCGGCAGCGGTCTCCTCGTGATCCGCATACGCGCGTGCGAGCCTCGCGGAGACCTCGGCCTCCTCCTCCGTGAGCAGCCCGATGATTCTGTAGAGGTCCATCGCGTGGTGGCGGCCTTCCTGCTTGTCCTCGTCGTCGATCCGATCACGCAGGGCCGCAAGCTTCATGAGCGCATACGGGAACGCACGAGGAATCAGCACTTCGCAGGATCGTCCGTTGCCGTCCGGGCCGACGCCGTTCAGCGGCACTCTCAGCGGCTCGCGCTCGATCCCCAGCGCCTCGCGCGTTGCGAACGCGTGCAGCCCGGAGCTGCCACCCAGTCCCCGCGGTCTCGCGCGCAAGCCGCGCAGCCGAACGGAGTCCGCGTGCTCGCCGAGCGGCCCGACCATCACATCGACCAGCACATCGGTGCCGTCGATGGAACGCTTGAACTTCAGCCACTCCGAACCAGGAACGACGACGAATCCAAGCGTATCGAGCGCGGCGCGATGTCGGAAGACCTCGTCCTTGCTCGCGATCACCTCGGCACGGAGGAAGAGATCGATGTCCTGCGTGGTTCGCGCGGGCGGCAGTCGCTCGAGTGCGAGCAGCGTGCGCGCTCCCGTGGTGCGCAGATGCTCCTGCTTGAGATAGAGCCCGAGCCCACCGCCGAGCAGCAGGCCCGCGTTTCCGCCGAGCGCCGAGTCGAGATCAAGGATGCTGGCGATGAGCGGCTTCATCACGAGTTCCGATCAGCGGGCGAGGTCGCGCAGGATGCGCGCACGCACCTGGTCCGCCATCTCTGCATCACGCTTGTCTCCCGCTGCCGCAAGCTCGAGATACGCCTGCACGGGAGACGCGAACACGGCGCCGCCGTCGTCGGAGCGCGCGTCGAAGAAGGGCGCGGGATCGCGGGTCTCGATCACCTGCAGGTTTGCGAACCGATCCACGGGCTTCCATGCCTCGCCGATCCGCCGCTTCAGTTCGTCGAGGTCGTCCGCGTACACGATCGGTACATCCGCGCGAAGCCCTGCGGAGTAGCGATCCTGCGAGGATGCGCCCGAGAGCGCCACTCGCAGCGCGGGGTCCGATCCACCGGCCGCGGACCGCGCGCGACGGAAGAAGTCCGCGACCGACAGCGGCGTCTTGAGTTGAACCGTGCGCTCGGGCTTGGGGGCGGCGAAGCTCTTCGCCAGCGCGTCGAGCAGCTTGTCAGGCTGCAGCAGCACGATCCTGCCGTCCGAGCGATCCACGATCAGGTCGTCGGCCATCCGCGCAAGCGCCTTCGAGACCGTCGAGAGCGCCACGGCTCCGCCCGCCGCGCGGATCTCCTCCTGCACTTGACCGACAGACGAGTACTCGGCGCGGCGGAGAAACACGCGGGGCACGAGCGAAGTGGCGCCGCGGTACGCGAACCGAGAGGGCCTCGACTCGGGGTAGCGGTTCGGTTGCCCAGTCCGTCGCAGCAACAGCCGGCCCGGGATGACGATCAGGCCGTTCCCGCAGAGGTCGAGACCTGAAACGCCCTCCTCCTCCAGCCGCTCGATGCGCTGCTCGCCAAGAAAGGGCACGATCACCATCGGCAGCCGCCCAGACTCGGCCGCCCGCCGCCGCGCCTGGCGCACAGCGTCCTCGACCACGCGCGGCGTATTGCGCGTCTTCGCCTCGGCGGCGAACTCGTACTGGTCCCCGCCCCACGCAAGGCTCACTGCAAGGCTCACCGCAAAGTCAGCGAACGGGCGGCCAAGCGCGTCACGCTGGCGAGCCGAGCGGAGCGCGAGGGTGACCTGCCGACCGAAGACCGACCCGAGGCCGGCAAAGAGCTCGGGAATGGCGGACTCGGAGATGGCGGCGTTGGGGTCCATTATTTCCAGTATATCGGCATTTTCCGATGCAGGAATATAGCGCTAGTATGGATCTCTTTCCAGTAATAAGCCAATTCCTCGCGGTCGAAAGGCATGCGACCTCATCCATTCGCGAGCGTCTCCTTCTCCGCCGCGACTCGGCGCGCGATCTCGCGAAGCCAGTCGGTCGCGTACTTCGCGTCGCGAAGGAGTTGCGCCCTGTCGTCGCGAGAGAGCACGGAGCGGATGACCGCGACGGTGCCGTCGTCAATCGCATCTTTTCCAAGGAATCGAAGAGCCTGAAGGACGAGGGCCGAGGTGCGGCTGCCGACCGGCAGGTCCTTGGGCGAGACATGCTTGATCTGAAGCGTGTAGCTGCCCACCGCAACCTGGCGCGTGCGTCCGTCGCTCAGATAGATGGGCTTCGCGGGAACCTGCGTCGAGAGGCCAAGTCGATTGGCGGCGACGGCGCCCGAGGGAGCCACGCGGCTTCCCGTCTGCCGGGCGACCGCGTCGGCCACATCGTCAAGGTCTGGCGGCACATCGACGCCAAGCGTCTCATTGTGGCGCGGGGTGTAGTAGAGGCCTCGCCCAGTCTTTGAAGCTGCGCCTGTCGCACCAATCGCGAGAGCGCTTGGTCGGTGGAATCGCGACTCGCCCTACTCCCCACCGCCCTACTCCCCTCGTCGCGAAGCAAACCGCTCATGCAGCGCCAGCAGCGCGGCGTAGTCGCCCTTGTCCGCGCGTCGCACTGCTTCGAGGTACTCGCCACGAACCGTGCTCGCGGATCCGATGGTCGTCTCCGGCCATTCGATCGGCTCGGCGCGGTGGAGCTTCAACCAGATGTTGCCCGCCATGCGAGACCAGCGTCCGTTTCCGTTTGGAAACGGGTGAATCTGCACGGCGACATGGTGAAGTCTCACCGCCTGCTCGAGGAGAGGCATCCCCGAGTCCTTCCAGACCTTGAGGTCCTCGAGCAAGCTGTGAAGACGCACCTCGATGTCATGCGGCGGCGCGCCGATGTTCGTCTCGTGCGTGCGGAAGGTGCCTGCCCACGACCAGACATCGCCGAACATCTCGGCGTGCAGGCGGCGCAGCCATGGAATGTCGAAGCGAGCCGATCGCGGCGACGGACGCGAGGCGAGGTACTTCATCGTCGCCTTGCGGATGTTCTCCGCCTCAGCGGCGTTGAGCTCAGCGGTCGTGCGGATGCTCCTGACCCGCAATCCCGAGAAATCATCGAGCGGGGTCTGCCCGGGAATGGGCGGATCAGGAAGCATCACTCAGACCACAGCCTCCGCCTCGAGCCCGCCATCAGCTGGTGGTACGACCGCTCGAGGAGCTGGCTGTATGTCGCGCCATCGACAGCCTGACTCTCAAGCGCGCTCGTCCCTTGCACGAGGCGCGTGATCTGCTGCGCCTTGCGCCGGGCCTGCTGTCGGCAGAGTTCGTCGGGGTCGACCTCTTCGACGCCAAGCGACGCGCCGAGCGCCTGCGCGATCGCGACGACATTGGCGAACGACGCCTCCGCGATGTGGCCGCCCAGGATCCGCTTGACGGTGGGCTCCGACACGCCGCTGCGTTCAGCGACAACGCGACAGCTCATGCCGAGCGAAGTGCGGCGGCTGTTCAGACGCTCGGCGGAGATGGTGGCGGTGGCGGTCATGGCTTTTTCGTATCGTACATGATACGAATAAAGATGCTTCCAGATACATAGAAGACACAAAAAACCATGAATCCTGGTTATTGGAAACAGTAGTCCGCGCCGCGTTGGCCAACCCGAACCTGCCGCCGAGGCCTGCGGAAGTCACGCCTCCGCCCCTGAACCCGCCAAGACCCCTACTTCCCCGACCGCCCACGCGGCTTCTTCTTTGGCGCGATGACACCAGCGACGGGACCAGCACCGCCGCCCGCCCCGCCGCCTCCCGCGGCGCGCAGCCACTTGCGGAACGCGGGGTTCGCGCGCATCGCAAGCTCGAGGCTCTCGGCGGCGTCGATCGCCTCTGTGTTGCCGCCGACATTGAACGCGCCGAGCTCGCCCTTCGGGAGCTTCGTGGCGCCCGACAGATAGCCAAGGGCGTGCAGGTTCCCCGCCGCTGCTTCGGGCAAGAGTCTCGCGGCCGCCTCCTCGCCCTCCGTGATGAACGCAAGCAGCACGCGCCCCCAC
>CAIXEV010000528.1 GCA_903918555.1 uncultured bacterium
CGCGTCGCCCTGCGCGAACGCGAGGTCGGTGACGAGCCGGCGCGCCGCGGACTGGGAGTCGATGTCGCCGCGTCCGCTCAGGACCGGCAGCGCCCAGAGCGCGACGATCGCGAGGATCGCGACCGTGACAATCACCTCCGCCAGCGTGAAGGCGGCGCGTCGTCGTGGGCGGAAACTGCTGCGTCCAGTCACGCGGGTTGCATCTCGGGCGATCAAGGCTGGCGAAGCGCGTCGCGGAGCTTGTCGTAGTCGATCTCGAGCTTGAGAGTCTCGCGCTTCAGTTCACCGAGGTTCGAGACCTCCATCCGAATCTGCCCGCTCTTGATCAGGTCCTTGATGCTCGCGACCTCGTTGCGAAGCTGCCTGATCTCGGCGATCAGCTGCTCGCGCTGGACACCCGAGTCGAGCGCGAGCGCCCGTTCCTCGTTTGCCTGTTCCTTCTGCATGTTGAGCGCGCTCGACGGCGGCCCGGCCGTGGCGCTGCGGGTCATCGATCCCGTTCCCTGCGACCAGATCGTCCAGGCGCACAGGAACGCGGTCACGCACGCGATCGCAAGGACCGGCTTCGACGAGCCGACGCCGTTCGTCGACCCTGCGTAGAAGTTGCGTTCACGATCGCTTGCACTGCCTCCGAGACGGTCCATCGATGGCATCCTCCATGTGCGTCCGGCGCTCGCGTCAACGGCGCAGGCGCAGGCGCAGGCCTTCCGCAGGTTCGAATGTCGCCCGCGGCAACGCCTCGGGCGCGAATCGGGCCGCATGGATGTCTCCATGCGGCCCGTGGTGGCGCGATCTATCCACGCAAGTCATCCACACCTTGGGCGAAGGCGGCCGTGCCTGAGAAGGCATCGCAGCCGAGACCCTCCGACAGGATCACCAGCTGTTGATGTCGTCCTGCGTGATGCCGTCCGGCAGCGCCGAGCAGGTGATGTGGATCGTCTCGGTGATGTCGGCCGTGAGGCTGTTGTCGCCGAAGACATACTCCCAGTTGTTCGGGGCGACCGGCTCCTGGGTGAGATACGGCGCCTGGCCCGCGGGCGGGCTCATCAGGTCGTCGAAGCCCAGCGGCAGCGCGCCGCCGTTTCGGACGCGATAGAGCTCGATCTGGCCGCGCAGCGACTGGAGCTGGCTGCGGATCGAGCTGGAGGTCGCTTCCTGCGAAGCGTTCGTGAACTGCGGCACGACGATCGCGGCGAGGATGCCGAGGATCACGACGACGATGAGGATTTCGATCAGGGTGAAGCCACGACGCTTCCGATTGGCACAATGCATAAGGGCGTTCCTTTCAGCTAAAGGTCAGATGAAGCGCAGCGAGCAGCCCGGTCGGGCGGTGAACTCGATGCGCTGGACCTTTTCCCACGCGGGTCCTCGCGCACACACCAAGTGCCGCTGCGGGTGTTTCACCCGCAACGGCTTTGCTCGAATCCCTCCCTAAGGCCCAGTCCCCTCCCTCAGAAGACGAGACCAAGGATGCGAACATCGAAGGATCGGTCGAGAGCCCGAGCGACTTGAAGGCTCAGCCCGCTTTCGTGTTCCGAAGGTTGGAGCGTGTCCGAATACCGAGCGCGACACGACCCATCGGCGTACGCCGAAACCGGTCGGTGCGATGTTCTCGGTCACGGAGAGGAGCGATCAGATCGACGCGGCGTCGAACTTGATGGCGATGCGGAAACGCGAGCCCTTCGGCTCGCATCGCATCACGAAGCCCTGGGCGCTGCGCGCCGACGGGTCGCTGAATCCGACGGTCACGCGCGTGCCGGGCGTGAGCGCGGCGTCGGCGCTGCCGCCGATCCACCACGGCGCGCCATCGAGTTCGTCGAGTTCGACGAGCGATCCAAGCCCGCTGCCGAGCCCGAGCACCGATGCATGACCGGCGACCGGCCAGCGCGGCGACTTCCTGCGGTCGATCTTGAAATCGGTCGCAAGCAGCTCCGCGAAGGGCCATCCATCTTCGCCACTGCGCCAGGTGGAGCTGCGGCTGCGAGAAGGAAGCTCGGCAATTGAAGACGCCATCGTGCCGCGAGGGTCGGCATTCGGAGGGGGGTGACTTGAGAAGCGCCTGTCGGACAGCCGATACAGCGGGCAAATCATGCAGCGTCCTCCGTCCGCAGGCGATCGAAGTTCCGTGAAGCAGATCACGGCGGTGAGGCACCTCGCCGTGCCGACCGGTACGGCTGCGGCAACGGTTATCGCCCGTGAGCCCTCGCCGGATCCCGCGATCGAGGCGCGACGCTTCCTGCGGCTCGACGCGCTTCCCGACATCGCCTTCCGCGCGCACTTCGAAGAACTGATCGTCAGCGGCGTCTACACCGTGCTGCACAACCGCGCGCTCGTGCTGCGGGTGATCGGCGGCGGCACGCGGCGATTCGCGGTGGTCGCCTCCGAGTCGAGCGACGAGGCGGCCGTCTACCCAAGGGCCGGGCTCGATACGCAGCCACGCGCCGCGACGGTGGCCGCGAGCGCCGCCGACGAGTCGGGGCTCCAGGCGCTCATCGAGGCGGAGTCGCGGCAGCGCCCCGTCTTCCACGGCGTGACGCCCGAGGGCGTGACATACTCGGGCTTCGCGGTGATCCACTCCGAAGCGCTCCTCCAGACGCTCAACTCCGTCTGGCGCTCGCCCGAGCGTCCCACGCACAGCATCACGGTGTTCGGGATCGGCGAGGAAATCGCCCTGCCGGCAGGCCTGCTGGTGGGCCTTGAGCGCGCAGAGGAGTGACCGCGCCGCCGCTCCCACCGCTGCTACCATCGCGGTTTCGGATGCACCGCCGAGGCCCCGCATGACCACGATGACCCCTGCCGCCCAGACCATCGCCCGCGTCCTCTTCCCGGAGACCCCCTCCAAGGGACGCGTCTACAACTTCTCCGCCGGTCCGGCGGTCATGCCCGAAAGCGTGCTCGAGCAGATCCGCGAGGAGCTGATCGACTGCCGCGGCGGCGGCATCGGCCTGCTCGAGCTCTCGCACCGCGGGGCGCTCTACGAAGACCTCAACAACGAGGCCGAGGCCGCATGCCGCAAGGCGGCGGGCGTCGGCAGCGACTACGCGGTCTTCTTCATGCCGGGCGGCGCGACGCTGCAGTTCGGCCTGCTGCCGCTCAACTTCCTCGGCGAGAACGACACCGCCGCGTACATCGACACCTCGATCTGGTCGTACAAGGCCTACACCGAGGCGCTGCGCTGCCGGCCCGTGACGGTCGCGTTCGACGGCCGCGCGCTGCCGGCGAAGTACTCGCGCGTCCCGAAGAACGGCGAGTTCGCCGAGCCCGCGGGCGCGAAGTACCTCCTCTACTGCCAGAACAACACGGTCGAGGGCACCACCTTCTGGGCGCCGCCCGAGACCACGCTTCCCCTGATCGGCGACGCGACGAGCGACATCTTCTCGCGCCCGTGGGACTTCTCGAAGCATGTGATGGTGATGGCGGCCGGGCAGAAGAACCTCGGCGCGTCGGGCGCAAGCCTGATCGTCGCGCGCAAGGACTTCATCGCGAGCGCGACGCAGAAGCTCCCCACGATCCTGCGCTTCGAAGACCACGCGAACGCCGGCTCGCGGCTCAACACGCCGCCGACCTTCGCCGTGCGCGTGATGGGCCTCATGGCCGAGTGGACGCTCGCCGTCGGCGGCCCTGACGCGATCGCCAAGCACAACGCCCGCAAGGCGAACCTGATCTGGGACGCGGTCGACCGCTCGGGCGGCTTCTACTCGTGGCCCGCCGACAAGTGGTGCCGCTCGCACCTCAACATCTGCTTCAAGACGCCGAAGCCCGAGCTCGACGCCAAGTTCGTCGCCGAAGCCGAGAAGCAAAGCCTCTTCGGCCTCCTCGGCCACCGCGAGGCCGGCGGCATGCGCGCGTCGATCTAC
>CAIXEV010000529.1 GCA_903918555.1 uncultured bacterium
CCCTCGCCCTGCAGGTAGATCTGGTACGGACTTGGATTCACCACGCGCAGCGCGCGGTAGAGGTCGAACGGATCGACCGCGGTCGCGCGCTCGAGCCGCTGCGACAGCACCACCTGGAACGCGTCGCCCGCGGCGATGTACTCCTTGGCGCGGAGCACGATGCCCTCGAACTCCTCGCGCGTCATGTTCGACGCAGGCATCGCGGGCCGGCGCGAGAGATCGAGGTCGATCGAGCCATGCTTCAGCTGCGGGCCATTCGCGGAGAGCTGCGCCTCGAGCGCGTCGAGGCGGTCGACGAGCGCATCGAACGCGCGCTCGGGCGACGGGTGCTCGTCGACGCGCGCGCTCACGATCGCGTGCATGATCTTCGAGACATGGTCGAAGACGACCACATCGCTGTAGAGGCCGAAGTGAAGGTCGGGAATGCCGCGGTCGTCGCGCGGCGCCGCCGAGAACGGCAGCTTCGCGGGCTCGAGGTAGCGCACGCTGTCGAAGCTGGCGAAGCCGACGAACCCGCCGGTGAACGCGTGCGGCAGCCGCAGCGGCGCGAGCGCGGCGGCCGACGCAGGGCGGTACGGCGCGGCGAGTTCGCGCAGCACGGCGAGCGGATCGCCCGACTCGGCGGTGCGGCGCGTCTGCCGGCGATGGTCGACCACCGTCACCTGCTGCTCGCGCGCCGTGAGCTCGACGCGTGGGCGCGCCGCAAGAATGGAGTGGCGCCCGACGGCGCTCCCGTTCTCGACCGATTCGAAGAGGAAGCTCGGCGCCGTGCGCTCGTCGGGCAGCACGAGGCGGCGGTAGGCGAGCACGGGCGAGAGTTGGTCGCTCATCAGGCGCCGCGAGAGGATCACAAGCGGTCCCTCGCGCACCTGACGGTCGAATGATTCCTTCAGTTCCTGCACGCGCGGGAGCGTAGCCGATCCTGAGGCTCGGCTACCATCGGCGACGATGCAAGCCGCGTCTCCGATCCAACCCTCCGCCGTCGCCACGGCTCCTGCGGCCGCAAGGCTGACGGGGATCCGCAAGACCTACTACAAGCCCGACGGCTCGGTGCTCGTCGACGCGCTCAGGGGGCTCGACCTCTTGATCCCGCGCGGCGAGTACATCGCGATCATGGGCGCATCGGGCTCGGGCAAGTCGACGCTGATGAACCTCCTCGGCTGCCTCGACCGCCCGACCGCGGGCGTCTACGAGCTCGACGGCGCGCGCGTCGAGAGCCTCGACGACGACGAGCTGTCGCGCGTGCGCGGCCAGAAGATCGGCTTCGTGTTCCAGGCGTTCAACCTGATCTCCGAGCTCTCGATCGCGGAGAATGTCGAGATCCCGCTTCTCTACCGCGGCATCTCCGCGTCCGATCGCCGCGAGCGCGCGGCCGAGAGCCTCAAGATCGTCGGCCTCGACAACCGCATGAGCCATCGGCCGCGCGAGCTTTCGGGCGGCCAGCAGCAGCGCGCGGCGATCGCGCGCGCCCTCGTCGGCAAGCCTGCGATCCTCATGGCCGACGAGCCGACCGGCAACCTCGATTCGCAGACGGGCCGCGCGATCCTCGAGACCTTCGAGGAACTGCACGCGAAGGGCCTCACGCTCATCATGGTGACGCACGACGACAAGATCGCCGACCGATGCGAGCGCGTGGTGCGGCTCGCCGACGGCGCGCTCGAGAGCGACCGCGACGGCGGCGCGCGGCGACGCGCACGAGAGTCGGAGACGCGCGCGTGAGGTCAAATGCGTCCGGCGGCGCGTGGACTTTCGGAGGGCGCGAGGCGCGCGTGCTCGGCATCGATCCAGGCACGCGCATCGCCGGCTACGCGGTGCTCGACTTCGACACGCGCGGCGACGCACGCATCGTCGACGCAGGCGTCTTCCGCCTCGACGCGGAGGCTCCGCTTTCGGTGCGGCTCCGACAGCTGTTCGAGGATGTCGCCGCGCTGCTCGCCGAGCACGCGCCGAGCCATGTCGCGCTCGAGGCGATCTTCTCGCACCCCGAGCACGCGCGCACGGCGATCCAGATGGCGCATGGCCGCGGCGTGGTGCTCCTTGCGGCCGAATTGCGCGGCGTCCCCGTCGCCGAGCTTCCGCCGGCCGAGGTCAAGAAGGCGCTCACGGGCAATGGCCGCGCCACCAAGGAACAGATGCAGCGCGCGGTGATGGCGCAGTGCCGGCTCGACGCGATGCCCGAGCCACCCGATGTCGCCGACGCGATCGGCATCGCGCTGACAGGCGGACGCCGGCTGCAAGGAGTTGCGCCGTGACGAAGCGCGCCGTCGCGGCGATCGGCTGCGCCGTTTCATGTATCGGCTGCGCCGTTGCAGGGATCGGCTGCGCCGTTACAGGATTGGCGCTCGCGGGCTGCGCGGCGAAACCGCCCGCGCGCAGCTCGGTGGCGGTCGCACCGACATCGGAGTCTGCGGCTGCGCCCGTCTCTACGCCTGCACCTGCGCCTGTGCCCGCGCCCCCGCCCGCGCCAACACCCCCCGCCGCAGCGGCCGCCGCTCCAGCGACACCCCAGTGGGTCGCACTCACGCCGAAGATCCGCTGCGACCGAGCCGCAGGCGTCGTCGAGTTCGATGCGGTGGCCGTGCTCGAGACCGGCTTCCTCGAGCAACTCGTCTGCCTCGTCGGAACGCGCGAGCACGAATCGCTCTTCGCCTTCGAAGGCAAGGCGAGCGATGTGCACGCGGCCCTTCTCTTCGCAGGCCTCGAACCAGGCGCACCCGGCCACTGGCGCGAGGTGATGGCGGACGGCGCCTCGCGCATCGAGGGCGTCGAGCCGAAGGGCTCTCCCGTCGCGATCACGGTGCTGCTTCCCGACGGCACCGAACGCGCGATCGACTGGTTCGTGCGCGCTGCGCCGCTCTCGTCGGACCCCGGCCGGCCCGCGCCCCGCCAGTTCGTCTTTGGCGGCTCGCGACTCGAGCGGTCGCGCCGCACGGGTGCCGACCGCTATCTGGCGGACAGTTCGGGCTCCCTCATCGGGCTCGTCACCTTCGGCGACGAGACGATCGGCTGCGCCGAGGTCATTCCCGACCAAGCGTCTGCGGTCGCCCCGGTGTGGGAAGCGTGGACCGAGCGGATGCCCACGCCCGGAACCAAGATTCGAATCCGGCTGTCCCCAAAGAGAGTCGATTCGACACAACCCGCTGCCAACCGGGGTACAGCGGGGAGCACGCCTTGAGCGTCGATTTCGAGGCCAAGTCGGCGGAGCGGGCCAAGTCGCCGGAGCGGGCCTCGCCCGGCGAATACCGCGCTCTCGCCGCCGCAAACCTCTGGTTTTCGCCCTGGAACGCAGGCTGGCAAATGAAAAAGGCTCGGTCGAGACAGAGCCTCAGACCGAGCCCTTCCGGGGGCAAATGTGGGGTAGGAAAGTTCCTACCCTCGGCAGCGTACCTCAGCCGAAGCCGCATGCAAGGTGTTCATCGACATTCGAACCCTCTTTGTAAAACTTTTCCTCCATTTGATTGATCGGTTTTCCCTCGATGTTCCGTCTATCGCGCCTTGTTCGCATTGCTCTTGGATCGCCGTCCCCCGGGTCGCCGTCCCCCGGGTCGCCGTCCCCCGGGTCGCAGTCCCCCGGGCCGACAGCCTCCATGACGGCCAGCCACACCCCGGCGCCCGCCGAGTCCGGCCCACGCGCGGGAAATGGCCTTGTCTCCGTCGCACCGGCCTCCGGGCTTGCGCCGACCGTTGAGATCGAGGCGGAGTGCATCGGCGAGGTCAGCGCGAGCGGCTACCTCATCGACATCACCGTGATCGACCGCGCCGTTCGGGATCATCTCAGCCCCATTCTCCTCGCCGCGCTCCGAGCAGAGCTCGACGGCACGCCGACCGATCTCCACGCGCTCCTCCGTCGCTGCGCCTCGACGCTCGCGCCCGCCCTGCCGGCGCGGCTCTCGATGCTCGCCTACCGCTCGAGTCCATTCCGAACCGCTGCGCTCGAGCCAGCCGCGGACGAGACCCCCAACGCCAAAGGCCTTCAGCCCATGAAAGACGCATTCGTCCTGTCCGAGACCTTCGAGTTCGCAGCCTCCCACCGGCTTCATCTGCCCGACGCGACCGACGCCGAAAATCGGGCGATGTTCGGCAAGTGCAACAACCCGAACGGTCACGGCCACAACTATCGGATCGAGGTTTCGGTGGAGGTTGCAGGCGCGGCCGAGGTCGCCGGGAAGGCGCGCGGAGAAGTGGATTTTGCCGCGATCGAGCGCATCGTTCAATCCGAGATCATGGCCCGCTTCGACCACAAGCACCTCAACCTCGATTGCCCGGAGTTCGCGAACCTGAATCCGTCGGTCGAGCACATCGCCATGGTCTGCCACGGACTCCTCGCCCCCCGGTTCGCCGAGGCGGGCGCGAGCCTGCGATCGGTGCGAGTGTGGGAGACGGAGAAGACAAGTTGCCGATATCCAGCCTGATCGAAGGCACGCCACATGAACACTTCATCCCGCGAAACCACCGCTCGTCCACTCGCCTCGCTGCGCCCCCCCGCCGTCCGCATCGCCGCCGTCTTGATCGGCGCCGCCCTTGCGCCGTTCGCGCAGATCGCGATGGCGCAGACGCTCACGCCGATCCAGCCGCCCACCGCGCCGGGCGCCGCGGCACCCGCGCGCCCCACGCTTCCGCCGCCCGTCACCGAGAGCGAACGGCGCTTCCGCGACCTCTCCGACTACATCCGCTCGCGCGGCGAGATCGATGCAGCCACCCGCGGCGACATCGAGCGCGTCGCGGCGGCGCTCGACGCGGATCTCGCGAAGCCCGACTCGCCTGCCCCAGCCGTGGCGCGGCTTCTCGCCGCGCGCGCGCAGACGGCCATCTGGCTCGACGACCGCGCCACGCGCGACAGCGCCTTCGAACGCCTCGCGTCGATGCAGGCGAACAAGGACGCCGTGCTGCTTGCCTGGGTGCTCGAGCTCACCAACTGCGCCGAGTTTGAGCGCGCCCTCGAGCTCCTCGAAGGCCACACCTTCTCAGGCAGTCGCTTCATCGACTCGCGCATCTATCTCGCGTCGTGCCTGATGTCGATGAACCGCTTCGACGACGCGCAGGCCGCGCTGAACTCGGCGCCGCCGAACCGCACGCCCGAGCAGCTCGCGAAGATCAGCATCCTCACCAACCGCATCGGCGCCCTGCGCGAGATGTGGAACTCGGAGATGGTGGCGATGGCGAAGGACCAGCAGCGCGGCGACCTGCCGCTCGTCGAGCTCGTCACGCCGAAGGGCGCGGTCACGCTCGAGCTCTTCGAGGACCAGGCGCCCCACACCGTCGGCAACTTCATCGAGCATGTCGAGGCCGGCACCTACAACGGCACCCGATTCCACCGCGTCATCCGCGGCTTCGGCGTGCAGGGCGGCGACCCGACCACGGCGACCGGCGGCGCGGGCGGGACGGGCTCGGGCGGATGGACGATCCCCGACGAGACGCTGAGCGACTCGCGACGCAACGCGCTCATCGGGCGCATCATCGCGGTCGCGCAGCCAAATCCGGAGTCGCCGTCCGATGCGCTCCCGAACTCCGCGGGCTGCCAGTTCATGATCCTCGTCTCGCACAACGAGCAGCTCGGAAAGCAGCACACCGTCTTCGGCCGCGTCTCGGACGGCCTCGATGTCGCGCGCTCGATGACGCAGGACGACCAGATCCTGACCGCGCGCGTGGTTCGCAAGCGCGACCGCGACTACCGCGGCGTGCGCCTCAGCGCCGATGCGACGGGCAACTTCATCATGCCACGCGGCACTGGAGTTTCGACGCGTTCGCTCGAGACGAAGGTCCAGAGCCCGACGATCACGCCGCGGACGCCTTCGCCCGCGCAGTCGGCGCCGGTGCAGGTCACGCCCGCGACTGCGCCCACGCCGAAGTGAACCGCCGGCGGGCCGCTCAGCCCGCGTGGTCGACCTTCTCGACCTGCTCGTTCGACTCGCCTGAGTAGCGGTAGACGCAGCCCGGCTCCTCGGAGCGCGTGGGCTTGTGGCTTCCGTCGCAGAACGGGAACTTCTTCGAGAGGCCGCAGGCGCAGACGAAGACGGGCTTGTCGGACGGATCGACCTTCACGGGGCCGGTTGCTTCGAGCTTGACGAGTCGTGCCATGGTGTGTCCGCTTTCGGTTGGGTTTGACGGCCAGAGATGCCGCCGGCGATCGCGCGGCGGCGGGGTGGAATTCAATGCGGGGGAGCTTCAATCCGCGGACTTCAATCCGGGGGAACTTCAATCCGGGGGAACTTCAATCCGGGGGAACTTCAATGCACGAACTTCAATGCACGAGATCGGCCTCGCCGTACAGCGTGAAGCCCTTGCGGCGGAGGATCTGGCCCGCAAGCGTGTTGTCGTCGGTGGAGAGCACCACCGTCGGATGCCCCGAGTTGCGCGGCATGGTCGGATACGCGAACCGGATGTTGAGCTCAGCGGCGAGAAGGAACTTGCAGAGGTGGTGCAGTTCGTGGTCCTTGCCGAGCTCGGCGACGAGGACCTGCGTCTCGTTGACCGCGAACTCGTGCCTCTCGAGGATCGCGCGCGCCGTCGCCGGCTTGTCGACGATCAGGCGGATCACGGCGAAGTCAGAGCTGTCCTGGATCGAGATGGCGCGCACCTCGACGCTTCCCTCGTCGCTGAGCGCGCCGAGGAGCTCGAGAAGCTTGCCGACGCGGTTGTCGAGGAAGATGCTGAAGTGGCGCACCATGGGCGGCGCGTAGCCAAGTTCGGTGTCCGGGGGCATCGTGCTCATGGGCGGCGGATGCTATCCGATCGGGATGAATTGCAGCAGGCGGATCGGTACGCTGTTGCGATGACTCCGCCGACCGCTTCGACTCGTCCGACCAAACCGAGCCGCATTCAGATCGCCGCGTGGATCGCCGCGTCAGCCGGGCTCGCGGTCCTGGCGCCGGCCGCCCCTGCGCTGGCGTCGCCCGCCGGCGTGGCCCCCGCCGCCACCCCAGACGACGCCCGGCCCGACGACCAGAGCGCCACGGAGCGGTTCCACTCGCTCGTCAAGAGCTACGACGAGTTCCGGCTGACCGTCTACCCCGAGTACGCCCTCCGACGCGGCGTCAAGGACCGCGCGGGCGAACTCACCGATGTCTCGCTCGCGGGCATCAACCGGCGCAACGCGGAGATCGCCATCCTGCTCGGCTCGCTGCGCGAGATCGATTCGGCCAAGCTCTCGCCCAAGGACACGCTTGACCACGCGCTGCTCGTGCGCGACCTCGCGCTGTCGGTCGACGGCTTCCGCTTCAACGCGTGGATGATGCCGGTCGGCGGCCGGAACGGACCGCACCAGGAGATCGCCCAGATGGGCGAGCTGTCGACCTTCGCCGCGCTCGACGACTACGAGGCGTACCTCAAGCGGCTGCTCGGCGTGCCGGGCATGCTGCTTGCGACCGAGGAGGTGATGCGCGCGGGCATGGCGCAGGGCGTCATGCCTCCGAAGGTGACGATGGTGCAGGTTCCCGCGCAGATCGGCGCCGCGCGGCGCGGGCTGCGCGACTCGCTGCGCAAGCCGTTCTCGTCGCTGCCGCCGACGGTGACCGCCGACGAGCGCGCGGCGCTGCTCGCCGAGTTCGAGCGCGTGTTCGAGCCGATCGACACGGCGCTCGTCCTCTTCGAGGTGTTCGTGCGCGACGAATACCTGCCGAAGTGCCGCGACACGATCGGCGCGAGCGAGATGCAGGACGGCAAGGCCTGGTACGCGCACCAGCTGCGCGTCCACACCACGACCGACCGCACCGCCGCGGACATCCACGCCACCGGCCTCGCCGAGGTGAAGCGGATCCGCGCCGAGATGATGCAGGTGATCGCCAGGACCGACTGGTCCGCGGCCGATCCCGCGCGCGCCTCGATGGAGGAGGACGCGCGCTTCGCCGCGTTCATCCAGTACCTCCGCACCGACCCCCGCTTCTACTGCAAGAGCGCCGAGGAGCTGCTCGCGCGCTACCGCGAGGTCTGCAAGCGGATCGACCCGAAGCTGCCCGCGCTCTTCAAGACGCTGCCGCGCCTCACCTACGGCGTGCGCGAGATCCCGCGCTTCATGGCGCCGGCGCAGACAACCGCGTACTACATGCCCGGTTCGCCGCAGCGCGGAGAGCCCGGCTACTTCTACGCCAACACCTACGCGCTCGACCAGCGCCCGACCTACGAGTTCATCCCGCTCTCGCTCCACGAGGCCGTGCCCGGGCACCACTTCCAGATCGCGCTCGCGCAGGAGCTCGAGGGCGTGAGCGAGTTCCGCAAGGACCTCGACTCGACGGCCTTCACCGAGGGCTGGGCGCTCTACGCCGAGCGGCTCGGGATCGAGATGGGCTTCTTCGGCGACCCCTACGACGACTTCGGGCGGCTGCTCTACGAGATGTGGCGCGCCACCCGGCTCGTCGTCGACACGGGCATCCACGAGTTCGGCTGGTCGCGCGAGCAGGCGATCGACTTCATGCGCAGGAACACCGCGCTCAGCGAGATCAACATCGCCAACGAAGTCGACCGCTACATCGGCTGGCCGGGCCAGGCGACGGGCTACAAGATCGGCGAGCTCGAGATCCGCGCGCTGCGCGCGAAGGCGGAGGCGGCGCTCGGCAAGGGCTTCGACATCCGCGGCTTCCACGACGCGGTGCTCCTCGACGGCCCGCTCCCGCTCGATGTGCTCGCGCGCAACATCGACGCGTGGATCGAGGCGGAGAAGAAGAAGCGCGGGTGATGCGCCGCGGAAAGCGGAAATCATCCCTGAATTTCGTGCGGGTTTTCGCGGCGGCGCGTTCCGCCGCGTTATCTTCGCGCCGTCGTGATTTCGTCCGAACACAATTCCGCGCAGCAGGATGAGCGAGAGCGTGAGGTCGAGCATGCGCTCGGGCGCGTGCTCAAGTCGGTCTTCGGCTACGACTCGTTCCGGCCGCTCCAGCGCGAGATCATGCTCGCGTCGATCGCCGGGCGCGACGCGGTCGCCGTGCTGCCGACGGGCGCGGGCAAGAGCCTCTGCTACCAGCTGCCCGCGCTCGTGCGCGACGGGCTCACGGTGGTCGCGTCGCCGCTCATCGCGCTGATGAAGGA
>CAIXEV010000530.1 GCA_903918555.1 uncultured bacterium
GCCCGACGAGGACATCGAAGTGATCGAATCCCTGCGGGTCGCTGCCGAGATGCCACTTTCCGACGATCTCCGCGCGATAGCCCGCGCCCCGCAGCAACTTCACGAAAGTCTGCTGCGAGCCATCGAAAGACTGGTCATTTGTCACGAAGCCGTTGCGATGGCTGTGCTTGCCCGTCAGCATCACCGCGCGCGATGGCCCGCAGATCGCGTTCGTCACGCTCGCGGCGTCGAAGCGAACGCCCTCGCGCGCGATGCGGTCGATGGCTGGCGTCGAGATGCGACCGGGCGCCGCGCTCGCGCCGTAGCACGAGATCGCCTGACGGCAATGGTCGTCCGACATGATGAAGACGATGTTGGGTCGCTCGTTGGGAGTCGGACGCGTGGGCGGCTCCACCGCGCCGGCGAGGGCGAGCAACGAACCAAGCGCAGCGGCGATCACGAGCATCCGCGCAGATTAGCGCGACAGCTCGCGGAAGAGGAACCGCGCGCGGCGCAGATTGCCATAGCCGCTCTCCGCAATGCCGTGGCCGCCGTTCGGCACGACGAGCAGCTCGAAGTCCTTGCCCGCGTCGATGAGCTTCTGCACCACCTGCATCGTGCTCGACGGATCGACATTCTCGTCGAGCGCGCCGACGACGAGCATCAGCGCTCCACCAAGCTTCGCTGCGTCGTCGGTGTTCGAACTCTTCGCGTAGCTCTCGTCGACCGGCCAGCCCATCCACTGCTCGTTCCACCAGATCTTGTCCATGCGGTTGTCGTGGCAGCCGCAGTCGGCGACCGCGGCCTTGTAGAAGCCGGCGTGGTCGAGCACCGCGCGCATCGCGTTCTGCCCGCCCGCGCTGCCGCCGAAGATGCCGACGCGCGCGAGGTCGAGCCCCGGCTGCGACGCGGCGAGCGCGCGGATCCACGCGATTCGGTCGGGAAATCCCGCGTCCGCGAGGTTCTTCGCGGCGACATCGTGGAACGCCTTCGAACGCCAGTTGGTGCCCATGCCGTCGATCTGCACGACGACCGCGCCGAGCTCCGCGTACTCGCGGCTGCGCCCGCCGAGTTCGAACCACTTCGGCACATGCTGGCCGTGCGGGCCCGCGTAGATGTTCTCGATGACGGGGTACTTCCTCGACGGATCGAAGTCGCTCGGGAAGTACGCGAGTCCCCAGATGTCGGTCGCGCCGTCGCGGCCCTTGGCGCTGAACCGAAGCGGCGCGCGCCAGCCCGCCGCGCGCATGGCGCCGTCGTCGGCACGGCCGAGCTCGACGACGAGCGCGCCATCGCTCGCGCGGCGCACTTCATAGACGGGCGCCATGTCGGCGCGGGCGCGCACCGAGACGAGCGCCTCGCGCGTCGGCGAGAAGTCGGCGCGGCAGGTGCCGTCGCCTTCGGTGAGCATCGTGACGCGGCCGTCGTCGATCGACACGCGCGCGTGATGCACCTGGTACGGATCCTGCGCGGGGTCGCGGCCCATCACCGCGAGATCGACGGTGCGCGCCTCCTCGTCGACCGCGTGCACGCGCCGCACGACCCACGGGCCTTCGGTGACGGCGCGCTTGACCTTGCCCGTCGCGACATCGACGAGCACGATGTGGTTCCAGCCGCTGCGCTCGGTCATCCAGAGCAGTTCGCCCGTCTCGTCGAGCCAGTGCATCCAGATCTTGTTCGTGTAGTCGACGAAGGTCGGGAACGATTCCTCGGCGACCGTGCGCGCGGCGCCGGTCGCGAGATTCACCGCGACGAGCCGCACGACCCTGTGCCCGCGCTCGTTGGAGAGAAACGCGATCTCGCGGCCGCCCGGCAGCACGCGCACGCGGTCGATCGACCACGGATTCGCGAAGAGCGCGTTGTCGAGCGCGACCTCGCGCA
>CAIXEV010000531.1 GCA_903918555.1 uncultured bacterium
GCGCGCGCGGCCTCGCGGCGCGCGCGCGCCCGCTCGCGCAGGTTGGCGCGCGGATTGTCGTTCCGCGCGGCGCTCTTGCTTGCGGCGGCCTGTTCGCTGGCGTACGCGGCCTTGAAGTCGTCGAGGAACCCCCGGCACGCGCGGATCTCGGCGCCCGTCGGCTTGCGTCCGAACGCCAGCTCGAACGCAAGCGTGATGCGGCCGGCCTCGTCGGTCGCGCCTTCCACCACGCGCGCCGCGAAGGCGTCGGAAATGCGCGCCATCTCCGCGCTGTTCATCAGGTAGAGCGCCTGCGTCGGCACATTCGTCACATCGCGCTGCCCCGTCACGAACGCCGGCTCCGCGAAGTCGAAGACCTCGAGCGACTCAGGCACGCGGTCGCGGACGACGGGCAGGTAGACGCTGCGGTAGATGTCGGCGGAGCCCGACAGGAACGACATGAGCCGCTCCTGCTGCGGGCCGCGGAGCCCGCCCTCCGCCAGCGCCACGCGCGAGCCCGTCGGCGCGCGCAGATCGAGGAGACCCGCGGCCATCAGCATCGAGTCGCGGATCGCCTCCGCCTCGAGCCGCTTCTTCGGCATGCGCCACAAGAGCGCGTTGTCGGGGTCGATCGACGCAGCCTTCTCGTTGAACGCGCTCGACATCGCGTAGGCGCGCGTCAGCATGATCTCGCGGATCAATCCCTTCGTGCTCCAGCCGTTCGCGACGAGCCGCGACGCGAGATGGTCGAGCAGCTCGGGATTCGTCGGCTGCTGGCCGCTCATGCCGAAGTTGTCGGGGGTCGGGACGATGGCCTCGCCGATGAGGTGGAGCCACACGCGGTTCGCCCACACGCGCGCGGTCAGCGGATTTTCCTCGTCTGCGACCCACTCCGCGAACTCGAGTCGGCCGCTGCCCTTCGTGATCTTCGGCTCGTCGCCGTCAGAGATGAGCTGGACGAATCCACGCGGCACGGTCTCGCCCGGCTTGTCGAGCTCGCCGCGATCGAGCATGCGCGCGTTCACCGAGCGGTTGCGCTCGGCCGCGCCCATCGCGACGAGGTTCGCCTCGGTCGGCTTTCCCGAAGCGTCGTAGCGCTCGAGGATGCTCTCGAGATTCCGGTTCAGGCCTTCGGCCGCGCGCGCGCGCACGAGCTGCTGCTGCAGGTTCGGCGGCTCTTCGCCGCGCTGGCGTGCGGTGCGCGCCTGCTCGCGGAGCTCGGCCGCGCGCGCCGATTCCTGTTCGGCGCGCTCCTTCGCCGTCACAAGCAGCGAGCGCTGCTGCGTGTTCATGGTCGGCCCGAGCGGAACCCCGGCCTTCGCCGGCAGTTCGATGAGCTCGGCCGCGTGGTTGTTTCCCTGCGCCTCGAAGGTGCCGTAGCGCGTGTCGGTCGAGAGGAAGATCCCCGCGACCGCGTAGTAGTCCTTCTGCGGGATCGGATCGAACTTGTGGTCGTGGCAGCGCGCGCACGCGACGGTCAGACCGAGCATGCCCTGCGTCACGGCGTCGATCTGCTCGTCGGCGAGATCCATCTGGAACTGCGCGCGGCCGCGGGCGTTGTGGCTCTTGGTGCCGACCGCGAGGTAGCCCGTCGCGATCAGCTGCTCGGCGCGCTCGGCGTCGTCGCTCGCCTGCATGAGGTCGCCCGCGATCTGCTCGACGAGGAAACGGTCGTAGGGCTTGTCCTCGTTGAAGCTCGCGATGACATAGTCGCGGTATCGCCACGCGTGCGGATAGAAGATGTTCGATTCCTTGCCGCTCGACTCGGCGTAGCGCGCGACATCGAGCCAGTGGCGGCCCCAGCGCTCGCCGAACTGCGGGCTCGCGAGCAGCGCGTCGACCGCGCGCGCGAACGCCTCGGGCGTCGGGTTCTTCACGAAGCGCTCGAGATCGGCCTTCGACGGCGGAAGCCCCGTGAGGTCGAGGCTCGCGCGGCGGAGCAGCGTCGCGGGGTCTGCGTCGGCGGCGGGCGCGAGGCCCTTCGCCTCGAGCCCCGAGAGAATGAACGAATCGATCGGCGAGCGCGACCAATCGCCGTCGGCGGTGGCGGGGGGCTTGGGCGCCGACAGCGGCTTGTACGCCCAGTGGTTCTCGCGGCCCTTCGCGATGTCGTCGGCGCTCCAGCGGTGCGCGGTTCCCGGCGAGTGGCCGGCGGCGGCGGCCGCGCCACTCTCGACGCGCGGATCAGGCGCGCCCATCGCGACCCACTCTTCGAGCAGCTTGATGTCGTCGTCCTTCAGCTTGCCCGCGGGCGGCATCTCGTAGTCGCTGTCGAGGTAGCGCACCGCGCGGATCAGAAGGCTCGAGTCTGCGTCACCGGGAACGACCGCCGGCCCGGAGTCGCCGC
>CAIXEV010000532.1 GCA_903918555.1 uncultured bacterium
ATCATCGTCAAGCGGCTGTGATCCGCGCGGCATGTCCGTGTCGCTCACCGCCGCACGAGCCGCCCGCGCTGCACGCTGCGCGGCGTCCAGCAGCGCACCTCGGGGATCGACTTCTCCGCGATTCCTCCGGTGACGGTCGACCCTGCGACGGCGACCGTCGCCATCTCGACCACGATCGCGGCGTCCGCACCCGCGCCAACGAGTGACTCGCGCAGCTCGACGCGGGTGTCCATCACTTCGAAGGTCGAGTAGATCGTGCCTTCGAAGATTGAGATCGGAATGACGATCCCGTTCTTCTCATCGATCGCAAAGCGCCCTGCGGCCGCGTCGACCGCGACCAGCTCGTATGGCCGCACCTGTCGGCCGGCCGCGCCGTCGTAGATGATCGTCCACGACCAGCGGCCGTCCGCGGCGGGCGCGATCTCGAGCGTCATGGTGACCGGGCCAACCTTCGAGTCGCCGAGGGGCGTGAGCGTGCCGGTCCAACGGCCGCACCAATCCGCGGGAAACGCGGGGGCGACGACCGTTGCGGAAGTCGCCTTCGCGCCGTCCTGCGTCGACTGCTGCGTCGCGCAGCCGGCGAGTGCGCCCGCGACCAGCGCGGCGAGCATCATGCGCGCGCGCTTCATGCGAGCGCCGCTCCGTACTGCGCGCGGTACGCGGCGATGCGCGCGCGATCGGCGTCGGTGAGGCGCGACCCGAGATGCTCGATCACTTCGTCGATCGTGACGATCGCGGCCGTCGGCATCGCGAACTCCGCGCCGACTTCGGCGAGCGCCGTACGCGTTGAGGCGTCGCTCGCGCGCTCCTGGCGGTCGACCGAGACGACAAGGCCGGCGAGCTTGATGTCGGCGGCCGCGCGCAGGACCGGCACCGTCTCGCGGATCGAGGTCCCCGCGGTCGTCACATCCTCGACGATGAGCACGCGGTCGCCATTCTGCAGCTTGCGCCCGACGAGAAGCCCGCCCTCGCCATGGTCCTTCGCTTCCTTGCGGTTGAAGCAGAACTCGACCTCGCGGCCGCGCTCGGCGAAGGCCATCGACACGGCGACGACGAGCGGAATGCCCTTGTACGCGGGGCCGAAGAGGCAGTCGAAGCCGTCGGGAAACGAGCGCTCGATCGCGTCGGCGTACGCGCGGCCGAGCTGCGCAAGCTGCACGCCCGAGCGGTACTTGCCCGTGTTCACGAAGTACGGCGTCTTGCGCCCGCTCTTGGTGGTGAAGTCGCCGAAGGTCAGGACACCGACCTCGAGCATGAAATCGACGAAACGCCGCTGGTAGTCGTGCATGGCGCGCGGGATGGTACACGAAGGGTCAGCGCCGTCGGCAATGCGCGGAAGGGCGTTGCGTTTCGCCGATATAAGCGCCATGACCGCAACCCGCACCCGGTTCGCTGCCCTGCTCCTGATCGCGTCGCTGTTCGGCGGATGCGCCGCCTCCGCGCAGTCGCCATCCGCACCGGCGGCACCCACGCCGCAGCCCGTCGAGTGGGTCACGCGCGCAATCAAGGCGCCGCGCGTTTCATTTCAGACTTTCGACAGCGCGGCGGCCAAGACCGAGGTCAGCTACCACCTCTACACCCCCGCCGCGTACGAGCGGGACGCCGAGCGGCGTTTCCCAGTCGCCTACTGGCTGCACGGCTCGGGTGGCGGGCTGTCGGGCATCGCGTCGGTCGCGAAGACCTTCGACGACGCCATCGAAGCGGGCAAGGTGCCGCCGTGCCTCGTTGTCTTCGTGAACGGACTCGAGATGGGCATGTATGTCGATTGGTCGAACGGCGCGGCGCCGGTTGAGACCGTGATCGTCAAGGATCTCGTTTCGCACATTGACGCGACCTTGCGCACGATTTCCACGCGAGAAGGCCGCCTTCTCGACGGCTACAGCATGGGCGGCTACGGCGCCGCGCGGTTCGGCTTCAAGTATCCAGAGGCGTTCCGCGCAGTCTCGATCATGGGTGCTGGCCCGATGCAGGAGACGCTGACGACGACGCCGCGCGCGAGCAAAGTGCAGGCCGAGGAACTGCTGGCGCGCGTCTACGGCGGTTCGCAGGCGAAGTTCCTCGAGGCGAGTCCGCGCACGCTCGCGAAGGTGAACGCGGACGCGATCACCAAGGGGTCGCTCGTTCGCATGGTGGTCGGCGACAAGGACGAGACCTACGAGAACAATGTCGCGTTCCACCGGCATCTCGAGTCGCTGAAGATCCCGCACGAGTGGATCGTGCTCAAGGGCGTCAAGCATGACCCGCAGGGCGTGCTGAAGGCGCTCGGCGACGACAACTGGGCGTTCTATCGCAAGGCGTTCGGCGAGAAGTCGAAGTCGGAAGAGGTGCCGAAGCCGGCCGCCGCCCCGGCGAAAGCCACGCGTGCCAAAGCGGTGGATGGATCGATCAAGTTCAGCGTAAAGGGCGTCGAACGCAACGCCATCTTCGTGAACGCGCCGACCGACGGATCGAAGCGCCCCGCCGTGATCGCGCTGCATGGCGGCATGGGAACGGCCGAGCGCATGCGCTCCGGCTCCGGGTTCGATGCGGTGGCGCGCGCCAACAACTTCATAGTCGTGTACGCCGAGGGAACCGATTTCGGCGCTGGC
>CAIXEV010000533.1 GCA_903918555.1 uncultured bacterium
AGCCCGACACGGCCGACCTGAGTCCAACTCGATTCAGATCATCCGTGGGGGCAAACTGAGGCTCCTGCGCATCACCTATGGGCACTGCACCCGAGGTGAACGAGATGAAAGAGCAGTCCCGAATCAAGAAAGATCCGAAGATGCAGAAGACGACCAACCCAGCCCGCTTCTCCATGCTCGCTTCGATGCTTGCGCCCGTGTTCGCCTCTGTGCTTTGCTGCACCGCGGCGTTCGGCTCGAGCATGAACGCGACCGTCGCCCCGCCCTCCACCGCACTGCCCGTCGCAGCCGAATCGGCGCGCGCGGGTGACGAGCGGCAGGTGTTCCTCTCGCCGTTCCTGCCGGCCGCGAAGCCTTCGGTCCGCATCCAGGGCGCGCTCGAGGTCGACTTCCTCCCCGAGCTCGTCGAGATGATCCCGATGCAGGGAGTGTTCGATCTCGTGCAGTTCCCCCTGCCGGACGGCACCGTGCGCGACCTCTGGCTGACCGAGTTCCGCGTCGCCAGCGAGGAAACCACCGTCGCGGTGATGAAGCCCGGCGCCAACGGCGAGCCCGTGGCCGACTATTCGCTTGCCCCGCTGGCCCGCACCTTCCGCGGGCGCGTGACCGGCGTTGACAGGAGCCTCGTCTACCTGTCGTTCTCGCCGACTTCGGTCGCCGGCTTCATCAACATCGAGGGTCGCGTCTTCAGCATCTCGAACGGTCCGCGCGGAGAGATGCCCGTCGTCATCTCCGACATGGACAACCTGCCCGAGGGCGCGATCAACTGGTACGAGTACTCCTGCGAGACGCGCAAGGGCGGCGAGGCCGGCCAGAGCTCTGGCGACGGTGGCGTTGCCGAACTGCCGGTCTGCCAGGTCCTCGAGATGGCCTTCGAGACCGACAACGAGTTCCGCGGCCTCTTCGCGAGCGATCAGGCCGCCGTCGACTATGCCACGCAGATCGCTGCAGGCATGAATGTGATCTATCTCGAGGAGCAGAATCTCTACCCCTTGATGAAGTTCCTCCGCGTGTGGTCGCAGGGCGTGACCGACCCGTGGACCGCAGCTGGCTCGGGCGCGCAGCTCGACCAGTTCGTGAACGCGTGGGGTGGCGGCGGTGGTCCGGCGGGTTCGAATCCGCGCGACCTCGCCCACCTGATCTCCGCACGCAACCTCGGTGGTGGCGTCGCCTACCTGAACGCCGTCTGCAACCCCGACATCGGCTTCGCGGTGTCGGGCAACCTCAGCGGCTTCTTCCCGTTCCCGCTGCAGAACAACAACGGCCAGAACTGGGACATCGTGGTCACCTCGCACGAGATGGGTCACAACTGCGGTTGCACCCACACGCATGACCTCGGCATCGACAACTGCGCCAATGGCTCGTGCATCAGCAACGGCACGATCATGAGCTACTGCCACCTGTGCCCAGGTGGTCTCTCGAACATCGTGCTGAACTTCGCGGGCGGCAACAAGACGCAGATGGACGCATTCCTCGCGGGTGCCGCCTGCCTCTCGCAGCCC